>CAIYZB010000232.1 GCA_903930545.1 uncultured Alphaproteobacteria bacterium | reverse complement strand
TTGTTCAGGATGGTGATGGCCGCATCGCGGTCGATCCGCTCGATGGCGGCGACTTCCCGGGCCATGCGGTCCAGGGCCGACTCATAGAGCTGACGTTCGGAATAGGACTGTTCCGGCTGATTCTCGGCGCGGTGCAGGTCGCGGACGACCTCGGCGATGGAGATCAGGTCGCCGGAATTGATCTTGGCCTCGTATTCCTGAGCACGACGCGACCACATGGTGCGCTTCACCCGGGCGCGGCCCTTCAGGGTGGTCAGGGCCTGGCTCACCACATTGCCCTCGGCAAGCGAGCGCAGGCCTGCGGTGCGGGCCTTGGCGGTGGGAACCCGCAGGGTCATTTTTTCGTGGTCAAAGGTAATGACATAGACTTCGAGGGAGTAGCCGGCGACTTCCTGAGTTTCGACGGCCTGTACCTGCCCCACGCCATGCGCAGGATAGACCACGTGGTCGCCAACCGAAAATTCCAGACCGCTCTTGCTCATTCGTCAAAGTCCTTTCGACTCTGTCCGTTCCGATCCAGTGTCAGGGGTTCAAATTCCGGGTCAAAAGCACCCATCCGCGAAAATGACGCGGGGTGAGACAGTTTGAAAATCGGTTTGGACCTCTAGGACACCCTTCGCCAAGTCTGGCGCACGCTGGCCGGGGACGGCACTTCTGTTGCAATGACGGGAGAGGGAAATAGTCCTCTCGTTGCCGTCATTGATGACACTATCATAAAAATGAGCCTGCTGAAAGGCTTGCCGCAGGCGCGAAGTCCTCAGGAACCGGTGCCCGGCTTTTCGCTGAAGTATTTTTCGAACTTTCCGGTCTCGCGTTCGAAGGCTTCCCGGTCTTCCGGGGGCTCGCCCTTGACGGTAATGTTGGGCCAGATCTTGGCGTATTCGGAATTGATCCTCAGCCACTTGCCGTCCGGATCATCCTCCGTATCGGGCTTGATGGCGTCGACGGGGCATTCCGGCTCGCAGACACCGCAGTCGATGCACTCGTCCGGATTGATCGCCAGGAAGTTCTCGCCTTCATAGAAGCAGTCCACCGGACACACCTCCACGCAGTCCATGAACTTACATTTGATGCAGGCGTCCATGACGATGTAGGTCATGCGAACCGAGGCTCCGGCGTGTGGGGTCCATGGGACATGAACCGTGTCTGGGCGGGCGTTTTCCTTGCGGGGCCGGGGAATGTCAATGCCGCCGGCCCACAGGAATTCTGGGTGCGCCCTCAGGGTCTGGCAGGACTGAGGACAAGCACCTGCTCAGTGACCGCCTCAACCGCCTTGCGGCTATAGGTCAGGGGCACATAGTCCCCCCGCGCCCAGAGGGGAAACAGGTCGCGAAAGTGTGCGCTGTCCGGCTCCCCGGACTGGCCGGGCGTATTGATGGTGCGGCTGTTGTCCCAGGCCCCGACATCCAGAACCATGCGGAAAGAGGCCCCCGCCGTGACCCGGAAGCTGTCGGGCCGCCAGGTGGCAGCCAGCGGGGACAGGCTGGTCCCGGCCATGGGCAGGGGGCCCGCCGCCATCCCGGCCCGCTCTGTCGGGTCGGCCAGAGGTGTCAGGGCATGCTCGAATCGCGCCTGATGCAGATCCCCCCAGCGCCAGGCCGTAGCATCGGGGCCGAGGCGGCGGGACAGCTCCTTCATCGTGGCGGCAAGGGAGGTCTCCAGGATCTGATTGCGCAGGGCGGCGCTGTCCTTGTCATTCATCCAGGCCATGACGGCGGCGATCTCACCCTGGCCCAGCAGGTCCCGGACCTTTTCAGGGGCAGACAGCTTCACGGCAGCGGCACCGAGATGCTTGTGGACCCAGGTCTCGTAGAGGGCAGCGCCGGCGCTATCGGTGGTGGTGCGACCATCCCAGGTCAGAAGGATGTCCCGGGCCTGCACCACGGCCGGATCGGCGGAGGACAGGGCCTTCAGCGGCCCCCTCATCAGCTTCAGGGTCACATCAGTGGGATCGGTCTGCAGCGCCATGGCATCGGCCACACTGAACTGCGGCTTGGCGGCGAGGACCTCATTGATCCGGTTGATCCGCGAGGGGTTTGACCACTCAAAGCCCACCTTGCGTTGGGCATAGGGATAGAAGCGCGGCAGGTTCATGGCATTGGCTGAGGCCAGCCACCCGGCCCGCGGGTTTGCCCGCACCGGCAGCTCATTCAAGGCCAGGAAGCCCTTCCACTCATAGCGGCCATCCCCGGGCACGGGCATCAGACCGTCCCAGTTGGCGCGCTTGGGGATCCGGCCGGCCGAGACCATGCCGATATTGCCCGAGGTGTCGGCATAGACCTGGTTCTCTGAGGGCGCACCCCAGTCGGCCAGGGCCGCCTTGAACTCCGGCCAGGTCTTTGCGGTCATATAGCCGGTGGAGCCGAAATAGGCCGAGGTCCCTGGCTGGGACCAGACGGACTTGAGGGCAAAGGCGCGGTTCCCGGCAGCTTGTTCCTTCAGGACCGGACCATGGCGGGTGAAGCGCAGTTCGACCTCGCGGGGAGCCTGGCCCTTCACCTCGATGATCTCGCGCACAACCTCCATCTGCACCCAGCCATCGCCATAGCGATAGGCCAGGGGATCATCCGCCCTGGTCTCATAGACATAGAGATCTTCCTGGTCGGCCGGGAAGATGGTCAGGCCAAAGGCGATGGTGCCGTTGTGACCAATGGAGACCCCGGGCAGGGCGGGCTCACCGGCCCCGATCACCGAAAAGCCGGGAGCCTCCATATGGACGATATAGCGCAGGGAGGGGGCCCCGTGCTCCCGGTGCGGGTCATTGGACAGGATCGGCCGGCCGGTATCGGTGCGCTTGCCAGACACCGTCCAGTTATTGGAGCCGATGGCCTCGGGGGGCACCTCGGCCATGGCTCGCAGCTCGGGGGGACCTGTGAATTTCACCCCGCCCGTGCCCAGCTGGTAATCGGCCAGGACATCGTCGGGGATGGCGCAGGGATCGAGGCCCTCAGGGACCTTGGTCTTCCATTTCGGTTCCAGCTTTCGATAGAGCCGGGTGGCTTCCAGACCGGAGGCGCAGGCGATCTGGGCCCGGCCCACCTCATTGGCTGCATTGCGGGTCAGGCCATGGCTACGGATGCGGACAACATCCTCCGGCGTCCACAGATCAGGCTGGGTAGCGGCAATCTGGAAGGTCTTCGGCAGGGGCCGCGTGCCCTCGCGGATCTCGCCTACAAAGGCATTGACCCCGTCTACCCAGGCCTGGGTGTCGTCATGAGCTGTCGGACCATAGGCGGCCCATTCCGCCGCCATGTCGCCGCGATAGAGAAAGAGCCGCGCCGCCCGGTCCTGGGCCACATAGGTCGGTCCGAAATCCCGGGCCAGCAGACCCAGACCCCGCTTGCGCCACAGATCGATCTGCCACAGCCGGTCCCGGGCGGCGTTGTAGCCCTGCAGGAAGAAGGCATCACGCCGGTCGGCCGCATAGATATGGGCAATACCCCAGGTATCGATGCGGATTTCGGCGGCCTGATGCAGGCCCTTCACCGAGACAGGGGTTTCAACGGGGGCAGCCAGGACCGGCGTGGCGGCGAGGCTGAGGAGCAGGGCGATGAGGCGTTTCATGGCCTCGAAGCTATCACCTCAGGCGCGAACGTCACCCCAGGGCGGCATAAAGTCCTCGCGCCTCGGTAGGCGGTCCTCGGCGGTCCCCCAGGGCCTCCACCCGGATGGCGGTGAGTTTTCCGGCAGCGGCAAACACCAGATGGTCGCCGACGCGAACGGGCCGCGCACACTTGTCCAGCCGCGATTCTGCGCCGGCCCGGGTAAGTCGCACCTTGCCCTCGTCCACGAACTTTGCCGCCAGGGTGCGGGTCTTGAAGAACCGGGCCCGCCACAGCCAGACATCGATGCGGCAAGTCTCGTCGCTCACGTCGCGACCTTGCGGGTCTTGCGCCTCCGGCGTCGCGACGCAGGCGGTTGAGCCTTCAGAGCGGCCAGGGCAGCAAAGGGCGAGTCCGGCACCTTCTGTGGCGCTATGGCCTCGGCGCGCTCGGTCCTGCGTCTCCAGGCGATGGGAGTGCCATCCTGGGGCCGGGTCGCCGGGGTGAATCCCAGGGCCTTGAGGACCTCGCGGGTCTGGACCTCGCTCCAGCCCAGCTCCTCCCGGGCCTGGTCCGTCAGGACCATGGCCTGACCCTGCTTCGGGGCGGCGCGCATCAGCTCGTCCAGACGTTCCAGCTGCAGGACCGGCACGGCCCACTGGCCGACAGCCTGAAGACCGAAGGCTGCAAGGGTGGTGGCAGGCGTTGGTGAGGTCGGCAGGGCGGTGA
>CAIYZB010000231.1 GCA_903930545.1 uncultured Alphaproteobacteria bacterium | reverse complement strand
CTTGGGGTCGATGGCGTCCCGCAGGCCGTCACCGATGAAATTGAAGCTCATCAGGGTCACGACCATGGTGAGCGAGGGGAAGATCAGAAGCCACGGGGCCAGTTCCATGTCCTGGGCCCCGTTGGCGATCAGGGTGCCGAGAGAGGCCATGGGGGGCTGAACCCCGAGGCCGAGGAAGGACAGGAAGCTTTCCGACAGGATCACCGCCGGGATGGTCAGGGTCACATAGACCACCACCGGGCCCAGCAGGTTGGGCACGATATGGCGGAAGATGATCTGGCCCTGGGTCAGGCCATTGGCCTGGGCGGCCTCGACGAATTCCTTGTGCTTCAGGGTCAGGGTCTGGCCCCGCACAATCCGGCTCATGGTCAGCCATTCCACCGCCCCGATGGCCACGAAGATCAGGATGATGTTGGAGCCAAAGGTCACCATCAGCAGGATGACGAAGAAGATGAAGGGCAGGGAATAGAGGATATCCACCACCCGCATCATCAGCTCGTCCAGCTTGCCCCCGACAAAGCCTGCGACAGCGCCCCAGACCACGCCGATAGCCAGGGACACCCCCGTCGCCACCAGACCAATGGCCAGGGAGACCCGCAGGCCCATAAGCAGGCGGGCCAGCAGATCGCGGCCCAGACTGTCTGACCCCAGGATGTGGCCCGCCGTCATGGGGGCCAGCCAGACATCGGTCTTGTTGATCTCGTCATAGCGGAAGGGGACCAGCATGGGCCCGACAATGGCCGCCACCACCAGCAGGCCAAGGACGATCATCCCAGCCACGGCGGCGCGGTTTCGTAGCAGGCGACGGCGGGCGTCCTCCCAGAGGCTGCGCCCCTGGATCGCCTTTTCCATCAGCTCGGCATTGGCCGGGGATCCCACGGTCAGGTTCATGACAGGCGCACCCGGGGATCGAGGACCGCATAGAGCAGGTCTGAAATCAGGTTCAGAACCAGGATCAGGGCGGCATAGAAGATCACCATGCCCATCACGACGGTGTAGTCCCGCTGCAGGGCGCTGATGACGAAGAACTTGCCCAGGCCCGGCAGGTTGAAGATCTTTTCCACCACCAGGGAGCCGGTAAGCAGCCCCGCACAGGCCGGACCCAGATAGCTGACCAAGGGCAGGATGGCGGCGCGCAGGGCGTGCTTGCCGACGATGCGCCCCTCCGACAGGCCCTTGGCCCGGGCGGTGCGGACATAGTTGGAATGCAGGACCTCGATCATCCCGGCCCGGGTCAGACGCGAGATGATGGCGATCTGGGGCAGGGCCAGGACGGTGATGGGCAGGATGAGATTCGGCAGGGCTCCGTCATTCCATCCCGCACTGGGCAGCCAGCCCAGCTTGGAGGCCAGGGCCAGGACCAGCAGGGGGGCGGTCACAAAGGTCGGTATACAGACCCCCAATATGGCCACGGTCATGATCACATAGTCGGTGGTCCGGTTCTGTCTGAGGGCCGCCAGGACACCGAGACTGACCCCCACGATAGAGGCGATCAGTATGGCAAAGCCCCCCAGCTTCAGACTGACCGAATAGTTCTCCTTGAGGATGTCGAGAACCGTTTTGTCCTTGTATTTCAGGGATGGACCGAAGTCCCCGCGCACCGCATCGCCGAGATAGCGGACATATTGCTCACCCAGGGGCCGGTCCATGCCGTACTTGGCCTGGACGTTCTTCAGGATCTCCGGGGCCAGCTTGCGGTCCATGTCGAAGGGGCTGCCGGGGGCGGCCCGCATCATGAAGAAGGCGACAGTGACCACCAGAAACAGGGTCGGCAGGGCCACGAAAAGACGTCGACCGATGAATCGCAACATGAACGGAGGCTCTTTCTGAGGCCCGACAGAGGTCGGGCGTTGCGAAACTTTCACTGCCCCCCGATGATGTCAACGCAACCGCGCCCAAAGTCACAGCGAGTTTGAATTATGGCTGAGTTTCGCCCCGTTACCGACCAGCTTTCGGTCGCTGGCCAGATCGATCTGGCAGACTTCGCCCGCGCCGCTCAGCTGGGCTTCAAGCTGGCCATCAATAATCGCCCTGATGGCGAGGAGCCGGGCCAGCCGACCCATGCAGAGATCGAGGCCGCGGCCCGGGCTGCGGGCCTGGACTATGTCTTCAACCCCATCCGGGGTGGACCCAATCCCGATCAGGTAACGGCCCAGCTGGAAGCCGTCGAGGCCGCCACGGGTCCGGTCCTGGCCTTTTGCCGATCCGGTACGCGTTCCATCACGGCCTGGGCCCTGGGCCAGGCCGTATCGGGCGCAAGGAGCCGAACTGAGCTGGTCGAGCTCGGCCGCGGGGCGGGCTATGACCTGTCCGGAGCCCTTATGGCCTAGGGATGGCTGAGGGCGATGGGCACCCGCACGGCACCCATGGCCACCTGTTCCGGTTCACAGCTGGCCACACCCAGGACCAGTTGAGCCGCAAAGAGACACATGAAGGCGAAGGCTGCCCGCTGGAGCCGTTTTGAAACAAAGATCGCCGTATCTGCCGCCATGATCGCCTCTGAAGCCTGATTTCAGAGGGTGATTGGCAAGACCGGTGCCGACTGGAGAGCCCGATGATCCCCTATGTTCGCGAGATCAAGTTCGAGTATGGCGTCTGCGATCAGGTCTCGCCCCTGATCCGCCGCGTGGTGGCCAACAATCCCGGCCCCTTCACCTATCTCGGCACCGGGACCTATATCGTCGGGCGTGGCGAGGTGGCGGTGATCGATCCGGGTCCGGACCTGGATGCCCACCTGGAGGCGATCCTCGCAGCCCTGGAACCCGGCGAGACGGTGAGCCACATCCTAGTCACACACCACCATTCCGACCACTCCCCCCTGGCCGAGCCCCTCAAGGCCCGCACGGGTGCGCCCATCTATGGCTGCGCCGTGGGCCAGCAGGCCGCCGCCTCCACTGTCATCACCGAGGCGGGCCATGACCTGGACTTCACCCCGGACATTGATCTGTGCGGTGGTGGCATGGTGCTGAGCGGACCGGGCTGGACCCTTGAGGCCATTGCCACCCCGGGTCACACCTCCAACCACATCTGCTTTGCCCTGAAGGAGGAAAATGCCCTCTTCTCCGGCGATCACATCATGGGCTGGTCCACCACTGTGGTCTCGCCGCCGGACGGGGACATGACGGCCTATATGGAGAGCCTGGATCTGGTGAAGGCCCGGGGCTTTGACGTCCTTTGGCCCACCCATGGCCCGCCGGTGACCGAGGTCACCCCCTTCATCGAGGCCTATATCGCCCACCGCCGCGCGCGGGAGGCCCAGGTTGTCGCCCAGCTTGTTGAGGGCCGCACCCCCGCCGAGGGCGAACGCATCACCGGTCCGGGCTGGACCCTGCGCGCCTTCGCCACCCCCGGCCACACCGCCAACCACCTGTGCTTCGTTCTAGAGGAGGAGAACGCCCTGTTCTCCGGCGACCACATCATGGGCTGGTCTACGACGGTGGTTTCACCCCCCGACGGTGACATGACCGCCTATTTGGAGAGCCTGGATCTGGTGAAGGCCCGGGGCTTTGAAATCCTGTGGCCGACCCATGGGCCGCCGGTGACCGAGGTCACCCCCTTCATCGAGGCCTATATCGCCCACCGCCGGGCGCGAGAGGCCCAGGTTGTGGCCCAGCTTGCAGAGGGGCGCCGCCGGATCAAGGACATGATCCCGATCCTCTACAAGGACGTGGACAGCCGCCTGCACCCGGCAGCCGCCCGCTCCGTGCTGGGGCACATGATTGATCTGGTGAAGCGCGGGAAGGTCTCCAGCCCTGACGCGACGCCAGGGCTGGACAGTGACTACAGTCTGGTCAGCCCCTGAGGGCTGAGGCCAGCTTGCCGATCAGGGCGCAGTTGCCCCCGAGATCAGGTTGGGAGATGCGGCTGATGGCCCGCATGTCGATGCGGGTGCCATTGGCCTGAGGCTGAAGCCTCACCACCAGGTCCGAAGGTATGCCGTAGATCAGAGACAGGGCCGTGGCCTCCAGACGCCCCGCCACCGGGTCGTCGGTGGTCAGGGTGAGTCCGGCCGCCTGAAGGGCTGTCCGCGCCTTCTGGTAGGCAGCGGCCGGAGCCTGGGCCAGAACCACCGGGCGAGCCGCCGCACACGTCTCTGCATTCACATCAGCAATCCGACGCCCGGCATAGGCCGCAGAGCCCATGGGCAGGACGGGATTTTCCAGAACCGGAATGGCCCCGGCGCCTCGGACCTGCATCGTGCGGGAGGAGAAGGTCAGGGGTTGGGTCCAGTCGGTAGCGACATCCGCAATGGGCGGGTTGGTGGCAGCACGGGACTGGGCCCAGCCATAACCCACCACGGTCGCAGCAATGATGGCAACCACGGCCAGGGCCCGCAGCCAGAGCTTCTGGCCTGTCGAGAACAGGGCCACGATCAGGCCGAGAATGGCCGCCGCAGCGGCGATCAACAGGACCTTGGGGGCCCAGTCCAGGGCCAGCAGGTTGATCCCGACGTCCCAGGTCATGAAGCCGGAGCGGCTGCCCACAACCCCGGCGGCCACCAGACCCGCGGGAACCAGGGCCAGGACCGTCGCCAGGTCGATGTAGAGGCCGGCCAGACCGCCTCGCCCACCCTTGGCCGCCTTGGTCTTGGCCTTGGCTTTTGAGCGGGACTTCTTGCGGTCAGGGTCGAAGGGCATCACCAGGGGCTCGGCATGAGCCTCCGGTTCCGCATGGGGCAGTTCGGAACGAGCCGGCGCGCTGGACGCCGGCTCAGCGGGAAAAGGGGCGTCGCCTTCCGGCGTGGCCTCCTTGCTGCCGTGGGTCGGCTCGATGACCGTCAGGCCACCGTGGTCACCCTCGAACCGATCGGCGCTGTGCTCGAAGGGCGGACGCTCCCTTGGCGGGGGCGGTTCGGGCGCATGGATGCGAGGTGCCGGCGGGGCGGCCAGGGCAACGGTCGCACCCGCCGCAATGGCCGTCGGCAGGACATAGCCCTCCATGCGCTGGCGGATCAGCTTCTTGTCGATCTTGCCGGTCGCGCCCAGGGGGATGTCATCGACAAAGACCACATCGTCCGGGGTCCACCACTTGGCGATCTTGCCTTCGAGATAGGCCAGGAACTCCTCCTTGGCGGAGGCCTCGCCCGGACGCAGCTTGACCAGAAGCAGGGGCCGTTCGTCCCACTTGGGATGGGGCATGCCGATCACGGCGGCCAGTTCTGCCTTGGGGTGACCCGCGGCGATGTTCTCGATCTCGATGGTGGAGATCCATTCCCCCCCCGACTTCACCACATCCTTGGCGCGGTCGGTGATCTGCATGAAGCCATGCTCG
The DNA here is from genome assembly GCA_903930545.1 of uncultured Alphaproteobacteria bacterium. Lineage (GTDB taxonomy): Bacteria > Pseudomonadota > Alphaproteobacteria > Caulobacterales > Caulobacteraceae > Phenylobacterium. Next base: position 5,794 of record CAIYZB010000231.1, on the reverse strand, counting down.
TCCAGGGTGGCGACGTCGCCGGTGTCGAAATAGCCTTCGTCATCGAGGATGTTTCCGCCCTCGCCCCTGAAATAGGCCCCGGCCACGAAGGGACCGCGAACCTTCAGGCGGCCAAAGGTATGGCCGTCATGGGGCAGGCGCTTGTCGTCGTCATTGACCAGCTTGAGTTCGATGGCCAGGGGCGCGCGGCCCTGCTTCAGCTTGAAGCGCAGCTGCTCCTCGGCGCTCATGGCGGCGATGGCGGCATTGGGCGAGGCCTGGGTGCCCAGGGGCGAGGTCTCGGTCATGCCCCAGGCGTGGGTCACGTCCACCCCGAACTCGTCACGGAAGCCGCGGACGATGGATTCCGGAACCGCCGAGCCACCGATCACCACCCGCTTCAGGGTGGTCAGCTTGCCCTTGGTATCACGCAGGTGGGACAGCAGCATCTGCCAGACCGTGGGAACGGCGGCCGAGAAGGTCACGCCTTCGCTTTCCAGCAGTTCGTGAACCGAGGCCCCGTCCAGCTTCTGACCCGGCATGACCAGCTTGGCCCCCACGGCGGGAGCGGAGAAGGCGATCCCCCAGGCATTGGCGTGGAACATGGGCACCACAGGCAGGATCACGTCGGTCGCCGAAACGCCCAGGACGTCATGGCCCATGGTCACCAGGGTGTGGATGAAGTTGGAGCGATGGGAATAGAGCACGCCCTTGGGATTGCCCGTCGTGCCGGAGGTATAGCAGAGCCCGGCGGCGGTGTTCTCCTCGAACCCGCCCCAGGTCGCGTCGGCCGAGGCCTGGTCCACCAGGGTCTCGTAGCAGAGGGCCCCGGGGACCTCGCTGGTCATATGGGCACCGTCCGTGAAGACGATGATGTTCTTCACACCGGGAATGCGGTCGCGGATCTTGGCCAGGACCGGCAGGAAGGTCAGATCGGTGAAGATGATCCGGTCGTCAGCGTGGTTGATGATATAGACCAGCTGGTCTTCGAACAGGCGCGGATTGAGGGTGTGGCACACGGCCCCGATCCCCATGATGCCGTACCAGGCCTCGATGTGACGGCCGGTGTTCCAGGCCAGGGTTGCAACCCGGTCCCCGTGCTTGATCCCGAGGTTCAGCAGCACATTGGAGACACGCTTTGCCCGGGCATGGATCTCGGCATAGGTGGTGCGGACAATCGGGCCTTCGACCGAGCGGGAGACAACCTCACGCCCGCCATGCCAGGCATTGGCGTGGTCCAGGATCTTGTCGACCGTCAGGGGCCAGTCCTGCATCAAGCCGTTCATGCGTCATTCTCCCGATCTGCGGGTCGCTCCGGACCCTGCCCCCAAGCTAATGGCCCGAGGCCCTTGGCGCAACGGAGGCAAACTGGTTGTTCGACGGACGAGAACAAAGCCCTTTCAACCCGACGATGTGGGAGCCTAGGCTGAAGGCAACAGGGGGAGAATCCAGATGGCGACCGTGCGGTACCTGGTCAGTGACGTCGACGCGGCCGTCGGCTTCTACAATCGCTATCTCGGCTTTGTGACGGAGGAGCGGTTTGGCGCGGCCATGGCCATCATCCGGCGTGGCGACCTGCGCCTGTGGCTGGCCGGGCCCCTGGCCTCGGCCTCCCAGGCGCTTCCTGATGGCCGTCAGCCCGAAACCGGCGGCTGGAACCGGATTGTCATAGAGGTTTTGGGTCTGGAGGACCTGCGCGCCCAGATGATCAAGACCGGTGTGATCTTCCGCAGTGAGGTGATCTCCGGACCCGGCGGATCCCAGGTGCTTTGCGAAGACCCCTCCGGCAATCCCATCGAACTGTTCGAGCCGGCTCAGAGCGCCTGAGCCGGGTCCGCGACCCAGGCCTGGGCGCTGTCCTCGGCTGGCCCCGTGGCATCGATGCGGGGCCAGGTCACCTGACCGACATCCAGCCGGGTCTGGCGTTCAAGGGTCGCCAGGGTGGCATCGGAAGCATCATCTGATCGCCCCTCGATCCGGGTCGCCAGGACTTCCGGCGGGGCGTCCAGCCACACCCCGCGGAAAGTAACCCCTGCCGTGGTCGCCAGGGCCTCTGCCCGGGCCCGCAGGTCTGCCGACAGGAAGGTGGCATCCAGAACCACTGCGCGACCTGCCGCCAGCAGGACACAGGCCTCATGGAACATGGCCTCATAGACCTGGTCAGTCGCCGAGGCCGTGTAGGCGGTCGCGTCCAGTCGTTCGGCCGAGGGCACACCGGCCAGGCGCTTGCGGGTCTCGTCGGTGCGCAGGACGACTGCCCCGGGCGAGGCCCCCAAGCCAGGCGCAATCAGCCGGGCAAAGGTCGACTTGCCAGACCCCGAAAGGCCGCCCACCGCCACCAGGCAGGCCGATGACGGGGCCAGATGGGCGATGGCCGCGTCCACATAGTCGATGGCCGCTGCATCATTGGAGCTGTGGGCCGAAACGTGGGCCCGCACGGCCGCTCGCACGGACAGCATCAGGGGCAGGGCCGCCAACCCCTCCCGCAGGCCCTCATCGAAATGACGTCCCGCCTCGTCCAGATAGGCCGAGAGCACCCGCACCCCGGCATCCCGCCGCCGCCTGAAATCCAGATCCATGAGCAGGAAGGCAATGTCGTACTGGATGTCGATGTCCGACAGGACGTCATTGAACTCGATGCAGTCGAACAGGATCGGTCGACCGTCCTCCACCAGGATATTGCCCAGGTGCAGGTCGGCGTGACACTGCCGCGCAAAACCGAGGGCCTTTCGGTGGTCCAGCAGGGCTGCCTGCTGATGGTAGGCCGCTTCTGTCAGGCGGATCAGGCGTTCCACCCGTTCGACCCCAAGCCGGGATGCCAGCTCGCCCAGCAGATGGGCGTTGGAATCGATAGTGTATTTCAGGGCCGCAGCCCCACCGCCCAGTGGCCGCATAGGGGCTGTGGCATGGGCCGCCGCCACCGTCCGGCCAAGGGCCTCGGCCAGGGGGCCATCCACGGCATAGGGCTGGGCGGCCAGGACGGCATGCTCGTCGAACCGGCGCATTTCCAGGACCCAGTCTACCAGTTCGCCCGGTCCGTCGAACTCGATCCCGGCCTCGCCAATACGGGTCAGACGCCGAACCGAACGATAGATGTCCGGGGCGGCGGCCCGGTTGAAGCTCAGTTCCCGGTCCAGGGCCCAGTGACGCAGGTCGTGAGTGGAATAGTCCAGATAGCCCAAGGAGACCCGACGCTTGACCTTGTAGGCCACCTCGCCGGCCAGGAAGACCCGCGCACAGGCGGTCTCGATCATCCGTTCGGACCTGGCCCCCAGCCAGGCGGCAACCTCGGCCTCCTCAGGCTCAATCAAGGATAGATGCGCTGGGTGGTCCAGCCGCCTTCCGCCCGGTGAAACACCAGTCGCTCATGCAGCCGGAACGGCCGGTCGCGCCAGAATTCCATCACCTCCGGCACCACCCGGAAGCCATGCCAGTGAGGCGGGCGCGGGATCTTGCCCAGGCCGAACTTCAGGCCGAACTCGGCAATCCGCTTTTCCAGGGCCAGGCGATCCGGCAGGGCGTGCGACTGTTGCGAGGCCCAGGCCCCGATCTGGGCCGGACGGGCGCGCGTGGCGAAATAGGCGTCGGACTCAGCCTCGGTCGTAGGGACCACCAGCCCCCTCACCCGCACCTGGCGTCGCAGGGACTTCCAGTGAAACAGCAGGGCCGCCTTTGGCATAGCCGCCAGTTGCTGACCCTTGGCGCTGTCTTCGTTGGAATAGAAGACGAAACCCTCCGGACCGGCATCCTTCAGCAGGACCATGCGCACATCGGGCAGGCCGTCGGGGTCTGCGGTCGCCAGCGCCATGGCATTGGGGTCATTGACCTCTTTGGCCACGGCATCAGCCAGCCACTCGGCAAACAGGGCAAAGGGATCGGTCGCCGTGAGCGGCGGCAGATCAGCGGCGGCCACCCCCTTGAGATACTCGTCTTCGCTGGGGGAGGCGGGAATGGCGGGCTTGTCAGACATGGCGGTCCTATATCCTGCCTGTTTGACTTCGTCAGGGCTTAACCCGTCATTGACCGGCTCAGATCCAGACTCGCCGCGATGGATGGGTCGGCAGCAGCCAGAATGAGCCTGAAAAAGGCGCGGGAAGTCTTGGGGGTCAGCCAGAAGGCAGGTCCCGGCGAGGTCCGCCGTGCCTTCCGCGAGGCTGCCAAGCGCGCTCATCCCGACCGTCCCGGCGGCAATCCCGAGCGATTCCGTCAGGTCGTGGATGCCTATCACCTGCTCCAGACTTCCAGCGCCGAGCGCGCAGCCGCCCGGGACACGGTTATCCAGCCCCCGGCCCGGACCGAACGGGCGGCACCTCAGGACGGCCGGCTATCGATCCCGCCCCTCATCGCTCTGAATGGCGGCAAGGTCGAACATCGCCTGACCGATGGCCGCCTGCTGAATGTCAGCCTGCCGGCCGGCATGCGCACGGGTGACAAGGTCCGTCTCGACACCACCGAACTTGAGGTCGCCGTGCGCGGCGATGGCGATCTGCTGGTTCGCGGCAATGATGTCTGGATCAGCGTCAGCCTCGATCCGGCCATGCTGGCCGAAGGGGGCCGCATTGCCGTCGACAGCCCCCTGGGCCGCAAGGTCATCTGGGTTGACCGCAAGGCCGGTGAGCGTGGCCTGGTGCGACTGGAGGGTCAGGGCCTGCCCGCCCGGGGCCGCCACCGTCAGGGCCACCTGTTTTTCCGGCTGGCCCCCGCCACGGGCAAGGTGGATTCCGCCGCCCGTACCCTCCTGCGGCGCTTTGCAGCCGCCTGGGCCGCTTGACGCAAGGCCGTTCCGCCTAGATTGGGTCAGGCACTTCACCCGAGGACAGACCCATGACGACCCGCGGCCAGATGATCTCGATGACCATGAGCGATGGAGCCGAGATCGGCGTCTATCATGTCGAGGCCAAGGGAACCCGACGCGGCGGCCTGCTGCTGGTCCAGGAAATCTTCGGGGTCACCGAACACATCCGCGAGCAGTGCGACCTCTATGCTGACGAGGGCTATGAGGTCCTGGCCCCTGCCCTCTATGACCGGGTCGCCCCCGATTTCCAGGCCACCTACGAGCCGGACGATATCCAGAAGGCCATCAAGGTTGCCCGGGAACTGCATTCCTTTCCCCTGGCCCTGGAAGACTGCCAGACCTGCATCGATCGCCTGAAGACCTCGGGACCGGTCTTCGTCACGGGCTACTGCTATGGGGGCAGTGTCAGTTGGGCCATGGCCTGCCGTTCGCCGGACCTGGCGGCCGCCTCCGGCTACTATGGATCCATGGTGCCCGCCATGGCCGACCAGACGCCGAAATGCCCCACCATCCTGCACTTCGGGCGCCATGATCACGGCATTCCCATGGAGGGCGTCGAGAAGGTCGCAGCCCTGCATCCCGAGGTCGGGGTCCATGTCTATGAGGCCGGCCACGGCTTCAACTCGGACCGCCGGGCTGATTTCCACCAGGAAAGCGCCGACCTGGCCCGGACCCGCACCCTGGACCTCTTCCGGGCCAATGGCGGCTAGGCTAGACACCTGACATGTCCCACAACAGCTTCGGTCATCTGTTTCGCGTCACCACATGGGGGGAGAGCCATGGGCCCGCCCTGGGTTGCGTGGTTGACGGCTGCCCTCCCGGCCTGAACCTGACCGAGGCCGATATCCAGGTCTGGCTGGACAAGCGCCGCCCCGGCCAGGGCAAGTTCGTCACCCAGAGGCAGGAGCCCGATGAAGTGAAGATCCTGTCCGGGGTCTTCGAGGACGAACGCACCGATGGTCGCGTGACCACCGGCACACCGATCTCGATGATGATCGAGAATGTCGACCAGCGCAGTCG
>CAIYZB010000230.1 GCA_903930545.1 uncultured Alphaproteobacteria bacterium | reverse complement strand
TGGCGGCTTCGGCTTTGCCGAAGACTTCGACATCGAACGCAAGTTCCGCGAGACCCGCCTCTATCAGGTGGCCCCCATCTCCACGAACCTGATCCTCAGCCATGTCGGCACCCACGTCCTGGGCATGCCGAAGAGCTTTTAGGGGTGGATGGCTCCCGAGGTCACTGGAACCCGTATCGCCTCAGATAGCCGTAGTCCGCCATGTCCGTGGACCAGTTGGACAGGTCAGGTCCGACCTCCGGCAGGTTCCAGAGGTTGGGTGCCCCGTCAGGCAGGGCCAGAAAGTTGAAGTCACCGGTCCTGTTGGCCTTGCCGGCAAAGCCCTTGGCGGCCGAGGGGGTCACGAAGGGGGCGAAGAACAGGAACAGCCGGTATCCAGCCCCAGACAGCCGCTGGGCGACGGCACGGGCCACGGCCAGATCCTGACGCTTGGCCTCAAGCAGCCAGACGGGCTTGACCTCCGAGAGCAGCCGGTCTGCGCCTTTCAGGACCTCGATTTCATAGCCCTCGACATCGATCTCGACGACACCGGTATGGGCGGGGGCCACCTGGTCAAGGGTCACGACGCGAACCTGTTCCTTGGGCCCAGCCAAGCCGACGGCCAGTTCGCCAAAATTGATCCGGGTATCCAGGCTGCAGGACGGGAAGTCGATCAGGCCGGGTTCGGCACCAGCGGCAGCATTCAGCACCTCGACCCCATAGAGCTGGTTGTTCAGCACATTGGCGACCAGGACCCCGGACAGCCCGCGATGCGCCTCGATAGCGACGGTTCGCAGGGTGGGATGGCGCGAGGCGACCGGAAGGCCAACCGCGCCGATGTTAGCCCCGACGTCCAGAAAGCCCCGATCAGCCCCCATGTGACTGACATAGGCGTCAAGAAGGTCCACTTCAGGTCGTGCAAACTCCCCGTAGGCGCGCAGATTGAACCCCACCGTCGTGTCCGCGGCCGGCACGAGAAAGGTCATCCCATAGGCTCGGGTGAGATCAAGCATGTGAAGCCCTGACATCCAGTCTTCTCCCTGCGGCGGGAGAGGGATGTTGTGGCCCGGTTGGCGCATCTGCTCAACCCGAATTGGGGATTAAGAGATTAAGCCTTACGCCTCCAACTCGATGTCCCAGTAGAGGTAGTCCATCCAGCTTTCGTGGAGGTGGTTGGGGGGAAAGCGGCGGCCGCGGTCCTGGAGCTCGTAGGTGCTGGGGCGGACCGGGCGGCGGAAGGGCTGCATGGCGGCCTCAGCCGGGGTTCGGCCGCCCTTGGTCAGGTTACAGCGGGCGCAGGCGGTGACGATGTTTTCCCAAGTGGTGCGACCACCCCGGGACCTGGGCACCACATGGTCAAAGGTCAGGTCGCCGTGAGCCCCACAATACTGGCAGTTAAATCCATCCCTCAGGAACAGGTTGAACCGGGTGAAGGCCGGAGGCCGATCCTGGGGCACGAAGGCTTTGAGCGAGACCACGCTGGGCAGCTTCATGCTGAAGCCGGGAGAGCGGACCTCCTGGTCATAGGTGGAGACCACGTCCACCCGATCCAGGAACACCGCCTTGATCACATCCTGCCACGACCACAGCGACAGGGGATAATAGCTGAGGGGACGGAAGTCCGCGTTCAGCACGAGACAGGGCCAGCCTGACGGGGGGCGACTAAGCACCTCCATGGCCGGGCCTTTCGTCGGGCCCGAAGGCCGATGATGACGCAACGCAAAGACTGAAGACCGTGTCCCCCTTCGCGAGTCTGTCCAAGCCGGTCAGGCCGTCTGCCTGAGTCGCCGGACACTCAAACTATAGGGACGGATTCGCGACATCTCCAAGACATCGCCGGGACCTTTGGGTCCCGCTGCATCCCTCGCGACGGGGAGGTGTCAGGCGAGGGATGCGTAGGCAGACAAGATCAAAACCCGACGACGGCGGTGGCGCCGGCAACGGTGAGGCTGAGGATGACAAAGACGGCCGAGACGGAGGCGTCGAAGATGCGGCCGAGCAGGGTGACATTGTTGGTCATGGGACTGGTTCCTTTGGTCTGGCCGGTTGACCCCGGCCGGTTCGTCCATCTGGACAATGCTTAGATACCAGTTATCTGAACGATGTATAGATACATTTTACAGCGTAAGGCATGCGTTTTTGAATAGGTCTTCTGGCGCAAAAAAAGGGGCCCCGAAGGGCCCCTCTCATGGTTCGTGCCGGAGAGGTTAAACCCCGAGCAAAGCCGTCGCGCCGGCGAGGCTGACACCGAGGACCAGGAGGATGGCGGGGGCCACACGGTCAACAAGGCGTTCGAAGGTGGTGAGGTTGCGGATGGTCATGACACACAGCTTTCAGTTGGGAGGACCTCCAGGGGAGTGGAGGCTTTTGTTATTTGAACGATGTTAAGATAGCTCCAATCTGAACGGCGTCAAGATGAACTTTACGCCGTGTGCATATAGTTTTAGGGTGACCGCTATGAGAGAAGCTCTGGCCCCCGAATCCCGTCCCTACCACCACGGTGACCTCAGCCGCGCCTTGGTGGACGCCGCCCGCCGCCTGCTGGAAAGCGAAGGCCCCTCGGCCCTGTCCCTCCGCGCTGTGGCCCGCGAGGCCGGGGTGAGCCCTGCCGCGCCCTACCACCACTTCAAGGACAAGGGCGAGTTGCTGGACGCCGTAGCCCAGCAGGGCTGGGACATCCTCAATGTCGCCATGACGGCGGCGCGGGCGACCGCCCTGAGTGTCCAGGACAAGCTGACCTCGCTGGGGGTCGCCTATGTCCAGTTCGCCCGGGAGCATCCGGCCCTCTATCGGGTCATGTATGACGCCTCCCGGGACAAGGCCGACCTGCCAGCCCACTTCCACGCCGACAATGACAGCGCCTATTGCCAGGTTCGCGACACCCTGATCGAGGCCGGGGCCTCTGATGACGAGGTCGAGCTGGAATTGGCCACCAATGCTGCATGGTGCGCGGCCCACGGCCTGGCGGAAATGGCTGCCTTCAAGCAGTTCGACCACCTGAAGGAAAAGCTCGGCGGCGAAGAAGCCTTCCTCCGCGGCGTTTTCAGCCATCTCGGGATTTTCGCAGGTACGGCGAGCAGGTAGGTCTATCGGGTGTTCGTCACCCGATTTGCCCCCTCCCCCACAGGCCGCCTGCATCGCGGCCACGCCTTTTCGGCGCTCACGGCCTTTGAGGCCGCACGTCGGCAGGGCGGACGCTTCATCCTGCGCATCGAAGACATTGACCGCACCCGCTGCCGGCCGGAGTTCGAGGCGGGGATCCTTGAGGATCTCGCCTGGCTTGGCCTGAGCTGGGAGAACCCTGTGCGGCGCCAGTCCGACCACATGGACGATTATCATCGCGCCCTTCAGAGCCTCATCGACCGGGGCCTGGCCTATCGCTGTTTCCGCACCCGCAAGGAGATCGCCCAGGCCATGGCGAGCGCGCCCCACGGCCCGGAGCCCATCTGGATTGGCGCGCCCCTGCCCGCGACCGAAGAGGCCGAACGCCTGGCCCGGGGTGAGGCCTTTGCCTGGCGCCTATCCCTCGGCGCAGCCCGCAAGGCCCTCGGAGGATTTGACCATCTGGCCGTATTGGAACAGGGCATCGCCTATCCTGCCCGACCTGATCTGGCTGGTGACATTGTCCTGGCCCGCAAGGATGTGGGGGTGGCCTATCACCTGGCTGTGGTGGTGGACGATGCCCTTCAGGGGGTGACCCAGGTCATCCGCGGAGAGGACCTCAAGGATGTCACCCACATCCAGAGACTGCTCCAGGCCTTGCTTGACCTCCCGGCACCGGATTACAGCCATCACAGGCTCCTGACCGATGCAGATGGCAGGCGCTTTGCCAAACGCGATCGCGCCGAGACCCTGGCCGATCTGCGGGACCGCGGCATCAGCGCCGAGACTCTGCGCAGGGAGATGGGCTTTGACTGAGACCACCGTGAGCGCCCAGCCCTCAACGGGACGGGCCATTGCTGTCCTGGTCTTCGGGGCCATGGTGATCGGGGTCGGCCCGATCCTGGTGCGCTTCGCCGAGGCGGGCCCAGTCTCGGCTGGGTTCTGGCGACTGACCTTTGCCCTGCCCCTGCTGATCCTGATGACGGCCCGCACCCCAGGTGCCTTTGGGGCACCGCCCCGGGCCGCGCTTTTGGCCGGACTGTTCTTCGCCCTGGACCTGGGGTTCTGGCATTCCGGCATTGCCCTGACTTCAGTGGCCAATGCCACGGTCCTGTCCAACCTCACCCCTGTTGTGGTCACCGCCTTTGCCTGGATCTTCCTGAAGCAGAAGCCCCGGAGCCTGTTCCTGGTGGCCGTCGCCGTGGCTGTGACCGGGACTGCATTCATGGCCATTGGACGGGGCGGAAATCCGGGACCGAACCCCGGCCTGGGCGATGCCCTGTCCACCATCACCGCCCTCTGGTACGCCTGCTATTTCCTGGCCATCACCGCAGCGCGCAAGAACAGCAGCGCCCCACGGGTGATGCTCTGGTCTACCCTGGTGGGGGCCCCCCTGATGCTGCTGGCCGCCCTGGCCATGGGCGAGCAGATCCTGCCCCATAGCGCGAAGGGCTGGGCGGCAGTGGTCGGTCTGGGTCTGATGCATGTGGCAGGTCAGGGCTCCATCGCCTGGGCTCTGGGCCGCCTGCCCGCGGCGACAGCCTCCGTCACCGTCCTGGTTCAGCCGGTGGTCGCTGGCCTCCTGGGCTGGTGGCTGTTTGCCGAGACCATGGGTCCGCTCCAGGCCCTGGGCTGTATCCTGGCCCTGGGCGGTGTGGTCCTGGCCCAGCGCGCCACCACCCCGACCAAGGCCTAGAAGCCCCAGGCGAGGCGAGCAGCCTCCAGGCTGGCCAGCTTGGTCTGGAAGGGCTGCCAGTCATCATCGGCGGCTATGGCAGCCCAGATGGCCTCGATCTCGTCATAGAGCAGTTCCTGGGGTTCAGCCTGGGCGAAGGTCGCCGCCTGCAGCCGCTCTGGCCGATCCGCCTTGCGGCCCGCCATCAGGGTGCGGAAGGGGGTGAAGGCCTCACCGGCATAGATGTCGCCCCTGACGCTCGACATGGCCCGGTCGGTATCGCCACAGAACCAGTCGAAGAAGAAGGGCTCCCATCTCAGGCGCTCGCCCCCGGCCCCCATGGCGACAAAGGCCGCATTGACCAGGGCGGAATCCTGATCGCGGCCTGCGGGCACGACACCCAGGCGGCGGACCACATGCCCGGCCAGGGCCGTGCGATAGGCCACCGGGAAGCTGTTGAGGGCGGAGACCAGTTCATCCTGGTCGGCGAACAGGGACAGACAGCCCCCCAGATGCTGCAGGTTCCAGAAGACGGCCTCAGGCTGACGACCAAAGCTATAGAGGCCCTGGGAGTCGAAATAGGCGGCCACGAAATTGGGATCGTTCTTCGGCAGGAACCGATAGGGGCCGTAGTCGAAGCTCTCGCCGGTGATGTTCATATTGTCGGTATTGAGCACCCCGTGGACAAAGCCCGCTGCCAGCCAGGCCGCGGCGAGGTTGGCGGACGCTGCGCAGACCGCCTCCAGCAGAGCCACGGCCCGGTCGGGGGCCTCAGCCAGTTCGGGGTAATAATTGTCGACCACATAGTCCACGAGCTGGCGGATGCGGTCCGGGGACTCCTCGAAGGCGTGACGCTGGAAGGTGCCGAAGCGGATGTGGCTGTGGGACAGGCGCACCAGGACCGCTGAGCGGGTCGGGCTGGGCTCGTCGCTGCGGACCAGGTCCTCTCCGGTCTCGATGAGTGAGAAGGACCGGGAGGTGGGAACGCCCAAGGATTCCAGCATGGCCGTGGCCAGGACTTCACGCATTCCGCCCTTGAGGGTCAGACGGCCATCGCCATCCCGTGACCATGGCGTGCGGCCAGAGCCCTTGGTGCCGAGGTCCAGCAGGCGGTCCGTCCCGGCCTCGCGCAGCTGGGCAAAGGTAAAGCCGCGACCATCGCCCAGGTCGGGGTTGTAAACCCGGAACTGGTGGCCGTGGTACCTCTGGGCCAGGGGCGGATCGAGATTGCCGGCCAGGGGCTGGAAGCGCCCGAAATGGGCAACCCATTCGGCATCGCTCAGGGTCTCAAGACCCACCGTGGCCGCGGCACGGTCATTGCGGAAACGCAAGAGGGTTTGCGGAAAGTCGGCCGCCTTTACCGGATCGGCAAAGTCGGGGCCGAGATCGGTGAGGCGGGGGTCGGGGCGGTAGGACGACTGGGGAGGCATACCCCCAGATGCCCATGATCCGCCCCGATCACAAGTCCCCTAGGCCAGGGCGGCCTTGAGGATCTCAACCGTCTCGCGGGTCGCCGCTTCCACGGCGGGTGAGACATCGGCCATGATGTAGAAGTCATGCACCAGGCCCGGATACTCGATGTGCTCGGCCCTGACCCCGGCTGCATTGAGGCGGGCGGCGAAGTCGCGGCCCTCGTCCTTCAGAGGATCATAGCCGCCGGTAACCACCAGAGCCGGAGGTGTGCCGGCCAGGTCAGCCTTGGAGCCTAGCTGGGCCCGGTGGGCCTGAGGGTGGCCGGTGGCCGCCAGCACCTTGTCGAACCAGGCAATGGCCGCCTTGGTCAGGATGGGGCCATCCAGATCCTTGCGGGACTGGGTCTCCTCATCCGGCCAGATGCCGGGATAGAGCAGGAGCTGGAAGGCGGGGTGATGAGCCTCGGCCTTCATGTCGATGGAAACGGAAGCCGCCAGATTGCCCCCCGCCGAACAGCCGCCCACAGCCACCCGGGCCGGGTCAAAGCCGATCTCGGCCGCATGGGCAAAGACCCAGCGGGTCGCCGCCAGGGCATCGTCATGGCCTGCCGGGAAGGGATGTTCCGGGGCCAGGCGATAGTCGATGGAGATGACGCGGAAGCCGGAATAGGCCGCGAGGCGCCGGCAGTGGCCGTCATGGGACTCCAGGTCGCCGATGGCAAAGCCGCCGCCGTGGAAATAGACCAGTCCCGGGGTCGTGGCGGGAGCGTCCTTGGGCACATAGAGCCGGGCACCGATCGGGCCATCAGCACCGTCTACCTGCAGGTCGCGGACCTCCAGATCCTGGGGCGCATTCTGATTCTGGGCCACGCGCTGCATGCGATAGCCAGCGCGGACCATTTCCGGCGGGATCACGTCAATCGGCGGCGGCGCAGGCTGGCCTTCTGCAGCCTTGGCGGCGGCATCGATCATGGCCTTGAAGTGCGGATCCATTTCAGACTCTCCAGACGCGGTCAGCCGACATTGCGTGTCCGG
>CAIYZB010000229.1 GCA_903930545.1 uncultured Alphaproteobacteria bacterium | reverse complement strand
CTCATCGCTGATGAGGGGTCGGTCCTTGAGCTGAGGCCCAAGTTCGGTCTGGCCATGATCACGGCCTTCATCCGCATCGAAGGCCGCCCCGTCGGGGTCTTTGCCAATAATCCGCACCATATTGGCGGAGCCATCGACAGTGACGCCTCCGACAAGGCTGCCCGGTTCATGCAGCTGTGCGAGGCCTTCGACATCCCGCTCCTGTCCCTGTCGGACACGCCCGGCAACATGGTGGGGCCGGAGGCGGAGAAGACCGGTCTGATCCGGCACTGTTCGCGCCTATTCGTGATTGGGGCCAATCTGACCGTGCCGATCTTCTCGGTGGTGCTGCGCAAGAGCTATGGCCTTGGGGCCATTGCCATGACCGGCGGCAGCTATCAGGCCGCCATGTTCTGTGTCTCCTGGCCCACGGGAGAGTTCGGCGGCATGGGGCTGGAGGGCTCGGTAAAGCTTGGCTATCGCAATGAGCTGGCGGCCATTGCCGATCCTGTGGAACGCAAGGCGAAGTTCGATGACATGGTCGCCAGGGCCTATGCCAATGGCAAGGCCCTGGCCCAGGCAACCGATCCGGCCCTGGATGACGTCATCGATCCGGCCGATACCCGGCGCTGGGTGGTGGCGGGCCTGAAGGCCCTGCCACCGGTTCCCGTTCGCACGGAGAAGAAGCTGCGCTGGATCGACAGCTGGTAGGGTCTGTCTAGAACTCGACGCTCAGGCGCAGACCCACCACCACGGCATCCTTGATGCTGTGGTCGCCGGAGGGGCGACGGACATACTGGATGTCCGGCTGAAGGCGGACGTGGTCGGTGATCAGGTCGGAATAGGTCAGTTCCCAGACGGTTTCCGAGCCTGACAGGTCGAGGCCCGCATCCTGGCCATTGTCCAGATAGCCGTCCGAGAAGACCAGATGGCTGACCCCGAAGGAGAGGGCGGAGTCCGGGCGGCTCGTCAGGGCAGGTTCGAGGGTCAGGCCGGCCTGGAGGCTGCCCTTCAGGTCCCCGGTCTTGCCGTCGGAGGCACCGATGCGGGCAAAGGCGGTGAGCGCACCATGGGTGTCAGTGGCCTCATGCAGGGGCTGTTCCACGACCCCATAGACCCCGTGAGACGAGCGGGAGACTGGATCGCCGGCGGAATTGGTATCCCTCAGGTCCGGCTGGCGGTCGCCATAGGCCCATGCCCCGATAGCCAGCTTGCCCCGACCGGTCCAGCCGGCCTCGGCCACGAAGAGGGCACCGTCATCAAAGCTGAAGTCGGCCCCGTCATGATCACCGGGCACGCCCGTCCGGGCATTGGTGGCGGCGACCTGGGCATAGCCGTTCTCGCCGAGCTGGTGCCAGATCCGCGCCCCGAAGGAGGTGGAGGGATAGGCCGAGGCCCCGGGGCCACCGCCACCGAAATCAGGGCCCATGCCGAAGGCCGGTCCCACAAGCCAGCCGCTGGAGTCAGCCGTGGCGAATTCACCGCTCAGGTCCGAAAAGCCGATCCGGACATTGGCCCGGTCATCAAACAGGCTCTGTTCCACATAGGCCTGATAGAGCCGCAGATAGTGACCCTCGACCTCGATATTGTCCGTACCCTGGGCCGCACCGGTGCTGTTATTCGGCGCGCCGCCAGAATTGGTCAGGAGTTCCAAATGGGCCGATCCGCCGGACCACCCGGTCAAGCGATCGAGGTCCAGGTCGGCCGCGAGGCTGAGGCTGTCCAGGTGATGGCCGCGCTTGGCCAGGCCGCCGGAGATGTTGCCAATCAGATCAGCCTTGTAGCTGAGGGTAACCTCGACCGGGCTCGAATCCGGGGCAGTGTCCTCTGCAAAGACCGGAGTCGCCATTGAGAGCAGGAACACTCCAGAAGCAAAGGCTGCTGTCTTGGAAATATTCCGGAATATAGAATTCTTATTATTGTTGATCATGACGACCCCACCTGCGCGTTTTGCGCTTGTTGCAGATGGTTATCGACCGAAAACCCTAAAATGTGGTTTGCAACGAAGTAAAAATTTCGTTTATGACTACCAGTATATTAATTCGGGTTCCGCCCTGGCTCTGAGCGGGTCTGGCCCGTGACTTGCGAGGCCGTCTGTGAAAAGGTTCAATTTGAGGCACACACCATGATCCGTTCGCTTTCCGCCCTTGCGTCCGTCCTGGTTCTTGCCAGCGCCGGAACTGCGTTTGCCGCCCCCTATGGCGGGGCCAGCCAGGTCTCCGCCCCCGTCAATCTTGAGTCCTCCCGTCAGTTGAGCCTGCGCCATCCCGATCTGGTCGCGGCCTCCGGTGGGCTTCAGGTTCAGGGTATGGCCTGCGTGGCCGGCCTGCGTCCGAACCGAGGAAAGGCGGGCGTTCTCGTCCAGCATCTGGGAAGCAATGGACAGGTGCTGGACACGGCCTCCGCCCATCTGGCGGGCCTGCGGGACCGCAATGCCCGGTGCGGCGTCTATTCCGCCCGTACGGACTGGCAGCTTGCCCCTGCTGACAGCGTCAAGGTCTGCGCGGCCCATGCCGGGTCCTGCGTGGGCGGGGCCGACTGAGGCCAGATCTCCGCCTCAGGGTCTGAGTTGACGCGCACCTGGGTGTGCGGTTTTGTCGCACAGATTCGTCAATGTTTGCGTAACGTTAAGAGTCGCGGCCCTAGCCCTTGCTGATCTTCGAGGGGTAGAGCGGCTATGCGACCATCTGTTGAAAAGCAGTCACTTTCACTGGGACGGTTCCTGACAGGAGCCGTGCTCATCATGGTGGCGATCGCTGCAGCTGGCGCGGGAATCAATACGGCCCTTGGCGAGCTTCAGTACCGCGCCCTCACCAAAGCCGCTGAGCATTCCAACCGGGTTCAGGGCGACCTGCTAGAACTGGTCTCTACAGAAAAAGCCATCCAGTTCGACATCGTTCAGGCCCAGCGGTCTCTCAGGACGGCAACCGCGGCTCGAGACTCTTCCAGCGGAAATCCGGACCTTGTTCCGGCTACCAAGGGTCATGACATCAGGACCGATCTGGCCAGAGCCAAGGCGCTTGCCGGGGAACTCGGAGCCCGGGACCTGGCCGCTGATCTAGATCGCGCCGAGGCCCGGCTGCCGGAGTATCTGTCGATCAGACAGCAGCTGGCCCGTGCCTATGCCAGTAATGCGGTAGGGGAAGCGGCCCTGTTGATCCCGCAATTTGAAAGGGCGAGCCTGGCCCTGATGGCCGAGGTCGAGGCATCAGATGACACCCTGGAGGCGGTGCGCCAGCAAATCGATGCGCAGCATGTCCAGGCGCGGGTTGAGGCTGACAAGCAAAGGCGCTTCAGTTTGCTGGTCAGTGTTGCAACAGGCATTGCAGCCCTGGCTGCCGGCATCCCGATTATCTTTACCCTCCGCCGCCGGGTCCTGAGACCCCTGGGCAAGCTGGTCTCCTATTTGTCGATTCTGGCCCGGGGAAACTACGATCCTGAGGTGCCGCTGGCAGTGACGTCCGACGAGATAGGACAAATGGTCGGGGCCATCTCCGAATTGCGGATTGCAGCTCTGGAGCGGAAATCGGCCCGTCTCGCCAGTGACCTGGAGAGGTCTGAGGCGGAGGCTGAAAAGCATGCCCATGAGGCCGATCGAGCCAGGGCTGATTCCGAACGTAAGGCTGTTCTGGCCCTGATCCAGGACGGACTACATCAGCTGTCGGACGGAAATCTCGCCTGTCGCGTTCATGAGGCAGTGGGGCCCGACTATCTGGTCCTGAAGAATGACTTCAATGCGGCGGCAGACAGACTTGAGGAGGCCCTCCGGGGCATCAGGACGTCCGCCTCGGTTGTCGGGGTCAGTGCAGACCAGATCAGCTGTGCCGCTGATGACCTCTCGCGCCGGACCGAGAACCAGGCGGCGAGCCTGGAGCAGACCGCAGCAGCCCTTGATCAGGTTACTGCCGGTGTTCGGTCGACCGCTGACAGTGCGGCCAATGCCGGTCGTGTCGCGGTCGAGGTCCAGGAAGAGGCCCGGGCAACAGAGACCGTCGTCCAGGCCGCTGTCCTGGCCGTGGGTGAGATCGAGCAGGCTTCTTCCAAGATCGGTCAGATCATAGGTGTCATCAACGACATCGCCTTCCAGACCAACCTGCTGGCCCTGAATGCCGGGGTTGAGGCGGCCCGTGCCGGCGATGCGGGGCGTGGATTTGCTGTGGTGGCCTCTGAAGTCCGTTCCCTGGCCCAGCGCTCGGCGGATGCCTCAAAAGAAATCCGGGCCCTGATCGCCGAATCTTCCAGCCGTGTGAACCAAGGGGTCGGATTGGTGACCCAGGCTGGTGGTGCCCTCACCCACATCATCGCTCGGGTGGATTCCATCACCCACCTCGTAAACGGTATTGCGACCTCTGCCCTTGAGCAGTCCACGGGCCTTGGGGAGGTCAATTCGGCCGTGAACCGGATGGATCACGTCACCCAGCAGAACGCCGCCATGGTGGAAGAGACCACAGCCGCCGCCCATTCCCTCAAGGCTCAGTCCGACGAGCTCTCGGCCCTGGTTGGGGCCTTTCGCCTGACGGAGAGCTCCCGGCAGTTCGGCCGCTATGCGGCCTGAAATGGGTCAGTGCGGGATATAGGTCCGCAGGACGTCCTCGATGATCCGTTCCAGCTGGGCCAGGCTGTTGCAGGGCTTGGCCACGTGACAGAACCGCTCATAGCGGTTCATCACGGAGTCCCCCTGACCCCAGTAGCTTTCCTGCTCCGGGTTCAGCCAGATCAGGGCCCGTGAGCGCTTCTGGATGGTGGCCAGAAGATCGAGGCGCGGGTCGGCATAGTTGGACCGGGCGTCACCCAGGAAGATCACCGTGGTGTGGCGATCGATCTGGTCCAGGTGCTGCTCGCAGAAATCTTCCAGGGACTTGCCATAGTCGGTCTGCTGGAAGCCGATGCGCTTAAGCACCTCCAGGATGGCGGTCTCCACCTTGTGCTCGTCCAGCACGGCATTGACGCTGATCATCCGCCCGGAAAAGGCAAAGGCCTCCATCCGGTCGACGACCTCGTTGAGGCTGTAGAGGAAGGTCAAAAGGAACTGGGCCGCGGCGGCCACGGACTTCGACACGTCACAGATGGCGACGATGGAGGGTTTTTCGACCTTCTTGGTCTTGAAGACGATGTCGAAGGGCATGCCGCCATAGCCCATGGACTTGCGCAGGGTCCGGCGGACGTCGAGGTGTCCTGTCCAGGCCACACTGCGGCGGCGGGAATAGCGATCGGCCAGACGCTTGGCCATGCGCTTGACCAGGGCCTGCATCATTTCCAGGTCCTGGGGGTCGATGCCCCCCTCGGCATTCAGGGCCTTGCGGGCGAGCAGGTCCTCGCGGAGATTCTTGCCGCTCTCCGAGGCATAGAGTTCGTGCTGGCGCTCCACAAACCGCTGGGCTTCCTCGATCAGGGACTTGCGCCCCGCCTCCAGGCGCTCGGCCAGGGCAGGGCCCCGGGCCTCTTCCAGCTTCTTGGCCGCGGCGATGATCCGCTCGATCTCCGAAAGCCCCATCTCCTCCAGCAGCTTGCGGGTCAGGCGGCTGCGCTGTGTGGACAGTCGGATCTGGCCCACCTGTGCCCGCTCGGCTGCGGCCTCCATGGCCTGGGCCAGGGCGGTGCCGTCCCCATTCAGCAGCATCCGGGCCAGTTCGGACTCCGCCACCTCGGGGGGCATCTCCTCTGGTTCCCCAGGCTCGGGGGGGGCGAAGTTGAAGGCCTTGCGGTCGAAGAAGGTCTCAAAGGTGGCGTCGAACCGATCCACCTCGTCCCGTGTTTTTGCCAGGGTTGCGCACAGGGCGTCCTTGAACAGCTCGCGATCGGCAAAGCCGACCGCAGCCACGCAGCGATGGGCGTCAATGGCCTCGGCTGGCGAGATCTTGACGTCGGAGGCCCTCAGGGCCCGAAAAAAGTCCTCAAGGGCGACCTGCACGGGGTCAGGCCAGAGGCTTGCGGATCAGTTCGGCGATCTGGGGATCCACCGCCTGGATGTCCTGTTCGAACTTGAGCAGGACATTCAGGCTGTCACGGACCACCTCGGTTTCCAGGCTGTCGGCATTCAGCAGGATCAGGGCGCGGGCCCAGTCCACGGTCTCGGAGATGGAGGGCGACTTGCGCAGGTCCAGGGTCCGCAGGGACTGAACGAAGCTGACCAATTGCTGGGTCAGGGTGGCTTCGATCCCCGGCACGCGGGAGGCGACGATCCTCTGTTCCAGAGCCGAGTCCGGCAGGGGGATGTGAAGATGCAGGCACCGGCGCTTCAGGGCATCGCCCAGGTCGCGGACGTTGTTTGAGGTCAGGAAGACGATGGGCGGGGTCTTGGCCTTGAGAACGCCGAGCTCCGGGATCGAGACCTGGTAGGCCGAGAGCACTTCCAGAAGGAAGGCCTCGAAGGCCTCATCGGACTTGTCGATCTCGTCGATGAGCAGGACGCAGCCGGCGTCCTCCTGCAGCGCCTTCATCAGGGGGCGCGGTTCCAGGAAGGGCTCGGAGAAGAAGAGGTCGCCCATGCCATGCAGCCGTTCCATGGCCGCGTCCATGTCCACGGCATCGGCCAGCTGGGCCCCCATCCGGTCCTTCAGGATCTGGGTGTAGAGCAGCTGCTTGCCGTATTTCCACTCATAGAGGGCCTTGGACTCGTCCAGACCCTCGTAGCACTGCATCCGGATCAGGGGCAGGCCGAGCAGGGAGGCGGTGCAGAGCGCGAGCTCGGTCTTGCCTACCCCGGCAGAGCCTTCCACCAGGATCGGCTTCTGCAGATTGACCGCCATATAGAGGGCTGTGGCGATCCGGCGGGAGGCGATATAGCCCTCGCCAGCCAGACCTTCGATCAGGGCAGCGACAGAGGACATTGGGGAATCGGCCGGCGGCTTCATCGCCGTCGTGGTGGAAAGGGTCAAAGTTGAAACTTTCAAAAAGGCAAAAACGCCGCTCGGACGGTCAATAGCCGATTGTGCCAAGCCGCCGGCGGTCAAGGCAAGCCCTTGAGCGCAGGGAGTTGAATTCCTCGGGCACGAAAAAGGCCCGCGTCCGGGGACACGGGCCTCATTCGATTGGGTGGCTGTAAGGCCTAGTGCTTCATGGTCACGGTGAACATGAAGGTCCGCGGTGCGCCGTAATAGACGGTGCGGATGCCGCCGACGGAGGAGAACTCCTGGGCGTCGGTGCGATAGAGCTCATCGGCCAGGTTCTTGCCATAGAGGCCGGCCGACAGGGTCTTGTCGGTGTTCTGCCAGACGATCTGGGCGTCATGGAGCCAGTAGCTGTCCTGCCACATGCCCGGGAAGCGGGCGCGGGTGGCCAGGTTGGCATTGTCCACGGCCAGGGCCATTTCCGAACGATAACGGGCCTGGGTGCCGAGGGTCACAGAGCCATTGTCCCCGAGATTGACCTCATAGGCGGCGGCCAGACGGGCGGTCAGTTCCGGCGAGAAGGCCGGAGTCTGCCAGCTGCGGTCCAGGGTCACAAAGCCGGTAGCCGGCAGGGTGGCGACCCGCTGTTCGTTGAACTCCTCATACTCGGCCTTCAGATAGCCGACCTCGGCATTGAGGGAGAGGCCTTCGATGGGGGCCGCTGCCAGTTCCAGTTCGGCACCCGAGATCTTCAGCTTGCCGGCGTTGAGGACGGCAAAGTCGATGGCGGGGATGGGCTGGGTCGGAGAGGTCACGGAGCGACCGACCCGGGCCTGGAAGTCCTGGTAATCGTTCATGAAGACCGTGAAATTGGCCCGGACCCGGTTGTCGAACATCTGGGTCTTGGCGCCGGCCTCATAGGAGACGGCGGTCTCCGGGGCATAGGGCTGTTCTTCGCCCGGGTTATTGGCCCGACCGTTGAAGCCGCCCGACTTGAAGCCCTTGGAGGCCCGGGCATAGAGGAAGACGTCGTCATTGACCTGATAATCCAGGGAGATCATCGGCGAGACGTCGTCCCAGGTCTTGTTGGCCTTGAAGGCAAACTTGCTGTTCAGGGCGGCGAAGTTGGAGAAGGTCGAGGTGGTGCGGAAATAGTCCTTCTCTTCCTTGGTGTAGCGCACGCCGGCCGACAGGCGGAGCTGTTCGGTCAGGGCGTAGGAGGCATTGCCATAGGCCGCCCAGCTGGTGGTGGTCAGGTCGTCATCCACGGTGCGCAGGAAGCTGAAGGGCGCGACAAAGGCGTCAGCATAGGCTTCCTGATGGGAGGCCACGTTTTCCTTCAGATAATAGGCACCGGCCACGGCCTGCCAGGGGCCTTCATTATAGGCCAGCTGGAATTCCTGGCTGGTCTGGTCCTGGTCGACGCGAACGGCGACGTCGCCCAGCTTCACAGCCGAGGCATCGATGTCGATGAAGTCGTCGGAGTCCAGGTTGCGGTAGGCGGTAATGGACTTGAAGGTCAGGGCGTCGCTCAGCTCATAGCTGATGGTCGCCTGGGTGCCCCAGTGCTCGAAGCGGGTCTCATTGGGCAGGCCCGGGGTGGTGGTGGTCTTGAAGTCATAGACGGCGGGGATCGCCGGCAGGGGCAGAAGGATGGCCCCGAAGGCGCTGGCCAGGGTCGAGGTGGGCTGGCCCACCGTCATGGCCGACTTGTCGTGGGTATAGTCTGCCGAGGCATCAACCCGCAGGCGGTCCGTGGGGGTCCAGGCCAGGGAAACCCGGCCGGCCACGGTGTTCTTGTCGTTGTATTCCGTGTTGGAGACCGGATCCTTCACATAGCCGCCGCGGGCCGCGCCCATGGCGGCAATGCCAAGCGCCAGGGTGTCGTTCACCGGACCGGAGAGGGCGAGCTTGCCTTCCACCTGGTCATAGGACCCGACTGTGGCCGTGGCCTGGGAGCGCACGGTCTGATCGGGGGCGCGGCTGACCAGCTTCAGGGCGCCGCCGATGGTGTTCTTTCCGTAGAGCGTGCCTTGCGGACCGCGCAGGACCTCGACCCGGGCCAGGTCGAGGAGGTCGAACTGGGTGCCGCGGATACGGGAGATATAGACGTCATCCACATAGACCCCGACCGCCGGGTCAAAGGTCTGCAGGGCGTCGGGCTGACCCACGCCGCGGATATAGATGTTGGTGGCATTGGACGAGCCACGACCCTGAACCAGGTTCAGATTGGGGACGGCACCCTGCAGGTCGGTGACATTGACCGCGCCCTGGCGGGTCAGGCTTTCCTGGGTAAAGGCCGAGATAGCCACCGGGGTCGTCTGAAGATTTTCCTCGGTGCGGCGGGCAGTGACCACCAGTTCCTCGACGGTGGGTTCGGTGCTTTGGGCCTGAACGGCACCAGCCAGAACGCCCCAGGCGGCTCCCGCCGTAAGGGCGAGCTTCCAATTGAATCGCATCGTGTTTCCTCCCGACGCGCCGTGAAGTCCGCGCGCCTTGCTGGGATTAACCTCGTCCTGGCCGACAGCATCGTCAATCATTCATTGTTTGTTGAGCGAACCGGAGAGCCAGTCGCCGCCTGACCGATGCAGCGGCGCCACAGGGGTCAGGACAGGTCGGCGAGGAAGCTCAGAATGGCCGCCGTCGCGGCGGGCTCCTCCAGGGTCGGGGCGTGGCCGACGCCGGGAATGTCGACCCTGACCATCTGGGGAGCGACCTCGCCCATGCGGTCAGCTACCTGGGCCTCCAGAATGTCAGAGAGGGCCCCGCGTACCAGCAGCAGAGGCTTGCCGGCACTCATGGCAGTGAACAGAGGCCAGAGATCTGGCGGCACGGCCGCCGCGCTTGGGGCATCGGGGGTCTTGAAGGCATTGGAAATGGCCGGATCATAGTCCAGCGCCAGGGTCCCAGACGGGGCTTGCCGGAAGACCCGGCGGGCAAACCGCACCCAGTCGGCGTCTGACAGACCGGGCAAGGCTTCGCCATTGATTCCCCGGCAATAGGCACCCGCCTCTTCCCAGGTGCGGACCTCGCTGTCACCCCCGACATAGCCCGCGATCCGGGCGAGCCCCGCGGCCCCGACCTCCGGCCCCACATCATTGAGCACGATCCCGGCGATCAGGTCCGGGCGCATGGCCGACAGGGTCATGGTGATCAGGCCGCCCATGGAGGTGCCTATGAAGATCGCCCCGGGCAGCCCAGCGGAGGCCATCAGGCTGATGACATCACCGGCATAGATCAGGGGATTATAGTTGGCCGGATTGGGGTCGCGGTCGGACCCGCCCCGTCCGCGCACGTCGACGGTCAGCACCCTTCGTCCGGTGGCGGCGATCCTTGGGGCCAGATCCTCGAAATCCCGGCCATTGCGGGTCAGGCCATGCAGGCAGATCACCGCCCCCCTGTCACCCACTCCGCCTGCCGCATGATCATGGGCGTGGAGCGTCAGGCCGTCGGCGCTGGTCCAGTGAAAAGAGGTGGCGGTCATTCCGGACTCCGGGTCAGGTGTGGGCTGATCATTCCCCAGGCGGCGGCAATTGGCTATCCCGTCAATCCCGTTCAGGTCTGGACGGGCAGGGGTCTGGCCCCTTAATGGACCTGAACGCGGTGATCGGAGCATTCCCCTGTCCACGGCCCTGACCTCTGTTGAAATCGAGACGGCTCCCGCCGCAAAGGTCACGCGGGGCGGTGGCAAGACCCGTGCTCAAAAGAGCCTGGAGACCCGTGAACGCATCCTGGACGTGGCTGAAACCGAGTTTTCACAGCACGGCTTCGAGGGCGTCGCCCTGCGGACCGTCGCGACCCTGGCCAAGGTCGACACGGCCCTGCTGCACTATTACTTCGACTCCAAGAAGGGGCTGTTCGATGCCGTCTTCCTGCGCCGGGCAGAGGTTCTGAACCGGGATCGGCTGGAGGCCCTGGACCTTTACGAGGCCGAGGCTGGCGACAATGTGACCGTCGAAGGGATCATGGCCGCCTTCCTCAATCCGGTCCTGGAACGCTGCGCCACGGCCGGGCCTAACTGGCGCGCCTATTTCGCCCTGATCGGGGTGGTCAACAACACGCCGGTCTGGGGTGGCGAGACCATGACCCGCTACTTCGATCCGGTGATCCATCGCCTGATCGCCGTCCTTCGCAAGGCCCTGCCCCAGGCAAAGGAAGAGGACCTCTTCTGGTCCTACCACCTGCTCTCGGGCTCGCTCACCCTGACTCTGGCCGAGACCGGGCGTCTGGACACCCTGTCCGGCGGGCTTTGCCGCTCCGACGATATCGCTGCCGTCACCCCGCGGATGATCGCCTATGCCGCCGCCGGCTTCCGGGCTGTCTGCCTCTAGGTCAGGCCGAGACCATAGGGTCTGTAGGGTCCAGCGATCAGCTGTTCGAAGACCCCCATGCCACTCTGGCTCTCTTCCCCCGGGATGGAAAGGGTGACGCGGGAGACGGCCTGGATGTGGATATTCTCCGGGCTGGCCATATTGACGGAGTTGAGGTCGATGTCCTCGCGCTCCACCACCAGCTCTCCCTTGAACCCGCCGTGACGCCAGGTCGGGTGGCCATAGCCGATGCCGCGCATCAGGAAGGTGGCGATGGGCTCGAACTTTACCTTGGCCGTGCCCTGTTGCAGCGGAATGGACAGGCTTCCGCCCCGGGCGTGGCGGGTGCCGGGGATCAGGGTCACGTCCTCCATGACCGCCGCCTCGGTCTCCCATCCGCCATGGGGGCCGGCTCCGTCGGGCAGGATCACGGCCCGGGTGTTCCAGGGCTTGCCGTCGGGATCGGCATTGATGTGGAAATAGACGCTGCGGTCGGTGAAGTTCAGCGGGGTCCACTGCCAGAAGAAACCACCAATGGTCTGGGGCACCGGGGGCTGGGGGTCCGGCGCGCCCACCGGACGGATTCCCCAGGAGCGATCGCGGGAGCCGGTTGTGCCCTCGGCCAGGTCACGGCGCACCCCGTCCACCTCGATCCAGCCGGTGCAGCGGACGTTCTGGGTCAGGCGGGTATAGTCCATGAAGGCCCGCGGGCCATTGCGGCGGGTGAAGCGCGGCTCCTCGATGGGGAAGGCGCGGCCGTCAAAGATGATGTCGGCGGCAAAGCCGTTGGCGGGCTCGACGATGACCCTG
>CAIYZB010000228.1 GCA_903930545.1 uncultured Alphaproteobacteria bacterium | reverse complement strand
GGCGAGAGATCAACCCGGACTACGGCGGCGTTGGTGGGTCCGCCAGCATAGGTCTGGATCCCGGACTGGGCATGGGCCAGGGCGGGAAGGGTCAGCAGGGCCAGAAGGCCAAGGGCAAGGTTGCGCAGGCTCATCGCGTCACAACCTCCATGGCGTCGCCACCCCGGAAGACCCGCATGTTCTGGTCACCGCGACGGCCTGGAACGCCACGGCCGGCCGATCCGGCCATGTCGGCATAGGATCTGAGCGCCAGTTGCATCTCGCCCTGGGCCTTGCCCCTGGCGAGGATTTCCGCATCGGCCGCAGGCACCTCGACGACGGCCACGGCCCCGACGATGGACTTGGCGTCCTTGCCAGGCTCGGGGTGCTGGTCGATGGCCAGGACCTTGAGGTTACGCATCAGGGTCTCGGTGCTGAAGCCCTTGCCGTCGATCTGGCGGCTCTGAAGGATGTCCACACGATCCCCAGGCAGGATGAAGCCCCCGGCCGCCGTCTCGGCATTGATTGGAATGGCCATGGCGCGGGACCCGGGGGTCAGGACCACGGCCAGATAGTTGGACTGGCCACCACGCACCACCTTGCGGGCCACAATGGGCTCGCCGGTGAGCATGGCTTCCTTGACGATGGCACCGTCAAAGGACTGCATGGGGCCCTGGGCCATGACGAGATCGCTGGCGGCCTGGGAGGCCTGGGCGGCGACCTTCGAGGCCCCAGCAGGCGGTGTGGTGACGGTGGAACCGTCGGTCACGAAATTCGGGTTCAAGGCCTCGACGGGCCAGGGCTGCCAGGCCATGTCGATGGCGGCCATGCGCGTGCCGACCGGCAGGTCGTGCTTGGCCACAAGGACCTTGGTCATGGGCTTGGGCGGGGCCACAGCGGCTACGGCAGCCGGCGGCGGGGCAACGGTCTTGGGGGCCATCATGCCACGCACCAGAAAGGCCAGCAGAATGGCGGCCACAGCGGCAGTTGCGAGGATGGCGATGCGAACGGCGCCCATAAACTCGTACTCAGGACCCACTTAAGGGTGTAAGACGGAAAGGGACGCTTTTCGCGACCATCTGCCCGACTTGGGGAATCAGCCTTTTGCCGACATGGCCACTTTTGAAGCCCGCATGGTTAACGTGGACTAAAGACCCTGATCAGGTCTGGGATTGCAGGGCATGGACGAGGGCAGAGGCCGGAAAGGCCGTCATGGCCCCAATGGCGATCGCCACGCCATAGGGCACGTTCTCGCCCGGAGTGGCCAGGCGTCGGAACCAGGCCGGACCCGACTGGACATAGGGCCGGAACCACAGAGACCTCAGACCCAGGAGGGCCATGGCCAGGGCACCGCCTGCGGTTCCGGTCACCAGAAGATAATCCACTGCCGAGGGCCAGCCGATCCAGAGCGCCGTTGCAGCAAAGAGCTTGGCATCTCCCCCCCCGATCCAGCCCAGGGTCCACATGATGACGGCCGCCACGAGGGCGATGCCGGCTACGGCCAGGTTCACGCCCAGTACGTCCAGAGGCAGACCAAGGGCCAGGGCGGCCGGAAAGAAGGCCAGAACGAGGGCCGCCGAGACCCAGTTGGGGATGATGTAGCTCACCAGATCGCGAAGCCCGCCGGTGATCACCAGGATCGGGAAGAGGATCAGCAAGGCGGTCTGCAACAGGTGCATCTGGGATCAGCTCCGTGGTTTGACCGAAGATCGCCGTGATGGGTGAACACAGG
>CAIYZB010000227.1 GCA_903930545.1 uncultured Alphaproteobacteria bacterium | reverse complement strand
TGTTCCTTCTCCAGTCGGTTCTTGACGAACTCGAAGGTCATCATGCGGTTGATGGTGAAGTGGACGCCGTAGTCCCGAAGGAACTCGATGTAGCCAAGCTTCTCCAGCCAGTCGGCATTGTTGACCATCAAGGCATCATTGGGCCCCTCGCCAAACCGCAGGAAGGGCATGAAGGCCCGCTTTATCCCGGCGATATTGGCATTGACCACTTCATCCGTGAGCAGGGGGCGTGACTTGTCCTTGTCGGAGGGGTCGCCGACCTTGGTGGTCGCCCCGCCCATCAGGACAATGGGTCGGTGACCGGTCTGCTGAAGGCGGCGCAGGGTCATGATCTGGACCAGAGAGCCGACATGCAGGCTGGAGGCTGTGGCGTCAAAACCGATATAGGCCGAGATCACCCCTTCATTGGCGGCCTTGTCCAGGCCCTCCAGGTCGGTGGCCTGATAGATATGCCCCCGTTCCATCAGCAGTTGGACGAGGGCTGAGCGCGGCTTGAAGTCGGGCATGTTCAGGGTCTCTGGCTTCCAGGCGGCCGCGTGTAGCACGCGGTGTTCCTGGGATGGAATGGCAAGCATGGGAAACTCCGGCAGGTCATGGCCGGATTCCGTCAATCATTTGAGGGAGGGGCACCGACCGGGTCAGGGTGGCGCCAATCAACATCGCGCCGGCTCTAGGAGCGGCGGTAATAGAAACCGGTCAGGGCGGCGGCGGTGTTCATGGCAGCTAGCTACCGGGCGCGAGCCATGGCAGTCAAGACGTCACATTTGCCGCCGCGCCGGGTGCCGGGGCATTCCAGACCGGAGGTTTGAACATGGATCGTCGTAGTCTCATCGTCGGAGCCGGTGCGCTCATGGCCCTGTCAGGTGGTCAGGCCGCCCGGGCCCAGTCCTTTGACGAGGCGGTTTTTGCCAAGGCCAAGGCCCTTCAGTCCAAGGTCGTGGCCTGGCGACGCGACTTCCACCAGAACCCGGAACTGGGCAATCGCGAGGTCCGGACCTCAAAGATCGTGGCCGATCACCTCAAGAAGCTGGGGCTTGAGGTCAAGACCGGCATCGCCAAGACGGGTGTCCGTGGCATCCTGCGGGGCGGCAAGCCTGGCGGCGTCGTCGCCCTGCGTGCGGATATGGACGGCCTGCCGGTGGCTGAACAGACCGGTCTGGCCTTCGCCTCCAAGGTCACCATGGACTACAATGGCCAGACGGTTCCGGTCATGCACGCCTGTGGCCATGATGCCCACACCGCCATCCTGATGGGGGCGGCCGAGCTTCTTTCCGGCATGAAGGCCGATATCCCCGGCACCATCGTTTTCATCTTCCAGCCGGCAGAGGAGGGGGCTCCTGCGGGCGAGGAGGGCGGTGCCATGGTCATGGTTCAGGAAGGTGTGCTGAAGGATCCCGATGTCAGCGCGATCTTTGGCCTTCACGTGGTGCCGGGTCCGGTCGGCTCCCTGGTCTGGCGGCCCGGTCCGATGATGGCGGCCTCCGACCGCTGGGAGATCAAGCTCAAGGGCAAGCAGACCCACGGGGCCCAGCCCTGGAACGGCATAGACATGGCCTCCATGACCGCCGAGATCGTCCAGGCCTTCAACCAGATCGCCGCCCGCCAGATCAACCTCACCAAGGGGCCGACGGTTCTCACCGTGGCCACCATCCATGGCGGCCTGCGCAACAACATCATCCCCGACGACCTGGCCATGCAGGGCACCTTGAGGACCTTTGATCCGGCCCTGCGCAAGGACGTCATTGCCCGGGCGGAAAAGGCCGTGATCTCCATCGCCGAACGTTATGGGGCCAAGTCCAGCTTCACCTGGGGCACGCCCAATCCGGTGACCAATAATGACCGTGCCCTGTCAGCCCATATGAAGCCGACCCTGGCGCGGGCCGCCCTGGACGGAAAGATCGCCGACGATATCGACTTCATCACCGGGGCCGAGGACTTTTCCTATTACCAGCTCCAGGTCCCGGGCCTGTTCTATGATCTGGGTGCGGGCTTCCCGCCGGGGGTCAATCATTCCCCCTTCTTCACCATCGACGAGGCCTGTCTTGAGATCGGTGTCCGGGCCCAGGCCCTGACCGCCCTGGACTATCTCGCCACCCTGAAGGCCTGAGGCTGTCAGCCCGGGCCTTAGAATGCTTTTTCTAATGCCCGGGCCTAGACCCTGCTCATGGCACCGCTCCCCAGGTGCCCCCTAGATGCAGGAGGCCATTATGGCTCAAGCCAAGAAGACCAAGGTCGCCAAGACCGAACCCAAGAAGCTGTTCGACGGCGATGTCGCCCGTCGCATCTGGCTGGCTGGCGTCGGTGCCTATGGCCGCGCCTATGACGAAGCCCAAGACGCGGCCGAAAAGTTCGCCGCCAAGTCCAGCGAGACCTTTGACCAGCTGGTCGCCAAGGGTGAAGTCATCGAAGACAGCGTCCGCGCCTCCCTCGCCAAGGCTCCGGCCGGCAAGAAGGTTGCGACCCTGATCGAGGACGTCAGCAAGAAGTCCAAGGAAGTGACCGCCGAGCGTCGCGCCCAACTGGACGAGCGCATCGAGTCGGTTCGCAAGTCCCTTGGCGAAACCCTGGCCCCCTTCAATCTCAATACCCTGGCCCATGCGGTCCAGAGCCTGACCGAGCAGGTCGAGGCCCTGACCGAGGAAGTCCAGGCCCTGAAGGCCGATCGGACTGAAAAGGCCGTCAAAAAGGTGGCCAAGGCCGCTGACGAGACCGCCAAGACGACCGAAGACGCAGCCTGAAGCGTCAGGTCGCGAGACCCGCGACCGGGATCATGATCTGGGCCGCCGCACGACCAATGCGATCGCGCGGCGGCCCGACATCGCCCGCCATTTCCAGGACATGGGTGTGGAACGCTATGCCGGTGACCATCTGGCGGGCGAGGCCATCGGCGATCTCGCCGGGGGCCTCTAGCTGACCCATCTGTCCGAGCGTCAGAAGGGCGGTGGCCAGAACGGCGTGCTGTTGGTGGAAGATATGGCGGGCATGGCGACCGACTTCGGCCTGTCCCATGGCCAGGGCAGGTTCACGATAGAAGAAACGGGCATCCCAGGCTTCCTCCACGAGAATGTGAACATGGGTCCACAGGGTCTCGAGCGAGGCCTCTTCAGTGCCCATGGCCTCGGTCAGGGAGGTCAGGACCAGGTCGACCTCGTCGCGGTGGCGCGACACCAGTTCTGCCACCAATTCGGCCTTACCCTTGAAGTGGTAATAGAGATGACCCGCGCTGATCCCCATGGCCGAAGCAATATCCACAGCCGAGAGACTGCCAACCCCTTCGGCATTGAAGAGGTCCAGAGCTACCGACAAAATCCGGTCGCGGGTTTTCATATGGGTCTCGCCCCGATTGACAGTCGGCTCATCGCCTTCACCATAGGCCAAACGTGCAGAGACCGGCGACAAACACTCGGTCCGCAGGGGAGGACAATATGACGAAACCCGGAATCCGTCTCGAAGGCGGTGGTGCCACTGAAAATACTGTGGGCCTGAATCCCATGGTCGGCATAGCCCGCGAAGATATCTTCGGCGCTGTGGCCGTCATGCTTCGCGAGACTGCCGGGCGGCCCGTCAAGACCATCAAGCATCTCAGTGCCTTTGGTGGGGAGGTGGCCAAGATCGTCACCAACCGGTCCGAACTCGCCCCATCGGCCAAGGACAAGCGGTTTGCCGATGCCTCCTGGCGGACAAACCCCCTCTATCGCGCCGGCATGCAGTACTATCTGGCCGTGCAGCAGGGGATGAACAACTGGCTGGATGACATCGAGCTGGACGAGCTGGAAAAGGCCCGGGCCACCTTTGTCACCCGGATGATCATCGACTCCATCTCCCCCACCAATTCTCTGGTCGGCAATCCCTCGGCCATCAAGAAGGCCTTCGAGACCGGCGGTGTGTCCCTGATCAAGGGTCTGAAGAATGCCTATGAGGACATGACCAAGAATGACGGGATCGTCAGTCAGGTCGACCGTCGTCCCTTCAAGGTGGGCGAGAACCTGGCCAATACCCCAGGCGACGTGATCTTCCGCAACGAGATCATGGAGATCATCCAGTACGCCCCGGCGACGGAGAGCGTCCACGAGACGCCCCTGATGATCATTCCGCCCCAGATCAACAAGGCCTATGTCAACGACCTGTCGCCGGACAAGAGCATGATCCGCTTCCTGGTCGGGGCCGGGTTCCAGGTCTTCCTGGTCAGCTGGCGCAATCCCTCAAAGGAACACGCCGAATGGGGTCTCGGGGACTATGTCGACTCCCTGATCGAGGCCAGCGATGTGGTACGTAAGATCACCAAGGCTGACCAGATCAATGTCTCCGGGGCCTGCTCCGGTGGGATCACCACGGCGACCCTTCTGTCAAAGCTGGCGGCCGCAGGGGATGACCGGATCAAGGCCGTATCCCTGATGGTCTGTGTGCTGGATCCCGATGCGGGTGACAGCGAGGCCGGAGCCCTGGTCTCCGATCACGGGATCGAGCTGGCCCGCCAGCGGTCGGCCAAGAAGGGCATCCTGGAGGGCTCGTCCCTGTCTCGGACCTTTGCCTGGCTCAGGCCTAACGACCTGATCTGGAACTATGTGATCAACAACTATCTGCATGGCGAGGACCCCGCGCCCTTCGACGTGCTGTTCTGGAACAACGATTCCACCAATCTGACCGCGGCCCTGCATTCGGACTATCTGGACGTCTATTCGACCCAACCCTTCCGCAATCCCGGCAAGGTCGAGCTGGCTGGGCACAAGGTCGACCTGACCAAGGTGACCCAGGACTGCTTTGTTGTGGCAGGGGTCACCGACCACATCACCCCCTGGAAGGCCTGCTATCGCCTGACCCAGCTGATCGGCTCGCCCAATGTGGATTTCGTGCTGTCCCAGTCGGGCCACATCCAGGCCCTGCTGAACCCCCCGGGCAATCCGAAGTCGAAATACTTCCATTCCGAAACTCGGCCCCCGGCCTCCATTGACGAGTGGATGACGACGGCGGCCACAGAAAAGGCCGGTTCCTGGTGGCCCTTCTGGCAGTCGTGGCTGGCCGAACGCTCCGGTCCGCTGAAACCGGCCCCGAAGACCACGGGGTCGCGCATCTACAAGTCCCTTGGCCCGGCTCCGGGCGAGTACGCTTTCGGCTGATCGAGAGGATCCACCGTGTCCAGACCTGCAGCATCGACCAAGACCAGGCGCTCGCCCCGCATGGACGTCATCCGTGTTCTCGGCCGCCAGCTGCGGGTCGCTGTCTGGAAGGCTGACAAGGGTCTGGCCCAGGCCCGACCCCTGCTTTTCTTCAATGGCATCGGGGCCAATATCGAGGTGATGTCGCCCCTGGCCGACTGGTTCCCGGACCGCGACATCATCACCTTCGACATGCCCGGGGTCGGGGGCTCACCCAAACCCATGGCCCCCTACAGGCCCTGGACCATGGCGCTGACGGCAGCCCGTCTGCTGGACAAGCTTGGCTATGACCGTGTGGATGTCATGGGGGTGAGCTGGGGCGGTGGATTGGCCCAGCAATTTGCCTTCCAGCATCCGCGGCGCACGGGCCGTCTGATCCTGGCCGCCACCTCTGCCGGCATGATCATGGTGCCCGGGGATATCGGTGCCCTATCCAAGATGGCTGATCCCCAGCGCTACATCGACCCGGAGTTCATGCGGAAGAACTTCGAGGCCCTTTATGGTGGGGAAACAGACGGTTCTGACGGACATATCGGGCGGATCCTGCCGCCAACCCGCACCGGCTATCTCTATCAGCTGGGCGCCATGGCCGGCTGGACCAGCGTGCCCTTCCTGCCTCTGCTGAAGGCCGAAACCCTGGTCATGATGGGGGATGCCGACCGGATCGTGCCCCTGGTCAATGGCAAGTTCCTGGCCAGCCTTATCCCCAAGGCCCGGCTGGAAATCGTCCCTGGCGGCGGGCACCTGTTCCTGGTGTCCCGCGCCGCCGACGTGGTTCCGGTGATCCGGGAGTTCCTGGACACAGACCTGAAGGTGCAGACCCGCCGGGCGGCGTAAGCTCTCAATTCCTCCCCCCTTTGGGGAGAGGGACCGCGAAGCGGTGGAG
>CAIYZB010000226.1 GCA_903930545.1 uncultured Alphaproteobacteria bacterium | reverse complement strand
TCATCCTCTTCATCGACGAGATGCACACCCTGGTCGGGGCCGGCAAGACGGACGGGGCCATGGATGCCTCCAACCTGCTCAAGCCCGCCCTGGCCCGTGGGGAGCTGCACTGCGTCGGGGCCACCACCCTGGAAGAATACCGTAAGCATGTGGAAAAGGACGCCGCCCTGGCGCGCCGTTTCCAGCCGGTCTTCGTCTCCGAGCCCACGGTGGAGGACACGGTCTCCATCCTGCGCGGCCTGAAGGAGAAGTACGAGGTCCACCACGGGGTGCGGATTTCCGACAGCGCCATTGTGGCCGCTGCCACCCTGTCCAACCGCTACATCGCTGACCGCTTCCTGCCGGACAAGGCCATCGACTTGATCGATGAGGCCGCGAGCCGGGTGCGCATGGCCGTGGACTCCAAGCCCGAGGAACTGGACGAGATCGACCGCCGGGTCGTCCAGCTGAAGATCGAGCGCGAGGCCCTGTCGCGGGAAACCGATGCCGCGTCCAAGGCACGCCTCGAAAAGCTCGAGGAAGAACTAGTCGAGCTGGAAGAGCAGTCCGAGACCATGACCAGACGCTGGCGGGCCGAGAAGGACAAGGTGTCTTCCGCCGCCCAGCTGCGCGAAGCCATTGACCGGCTGCGGGCCGAGCTGGTCAGCACCCAGCGTCGCGGCGACCTGCAGCGGGCCTCGGAAATTGCCTATGGCGAGATCCCGCCCCTGGAACGCCAGCTTGAGGTCGCCGAGACCGAGGCCACCCGCGATGCGGTGAGCCCCGAGGTGGTGGACGCCGAACAGATCGCCGGGGTCGTGTCCCGCTGGACCGGCATTCCGGTGGAGAAGATGCTGGAGGGCGAGCGGGAAAAGCTGCTGAAGATGGAAGACGCCCTGCGCGGTCGCGTGGTCGGTCAGGAGGAAGCCCTGGAGGCCGTCTCCGACGCCGTCCGCCGGGCCCGGGCCGGTCTTCAGGATCCCGCACGCCCCATCGGCTCCTTCCTCTTCCTCGGCCCGACGGGAGTGGGCAAGACCGAGCTCACCAAGGCCCTGGCCGAATTCATGTTCGATGACGAGGCGGCCATCACCCGGCTCGACATGAGCGAATATATGGAAAAGCACTCGGTCAGCCGCATGATCGGGGCCCCTCCCGGCTATGTCGGCTATGACGAGGGCGGTGCCCTGACCGAGGCCGTGCGGCGCAGACCCTATCAGGTCGTTCTGTTCGACGAGGTGGAAAAGGCCCACCCGGATGTCTTCAATGTCCTGCTCCAGGTTCTGGATGATGGCCGTCTGACCGATGGCCAGGGTCGCACCGTGGACTTCCGCAACACCCTGCTGATCATGACCTCAAACCTGGGTTCAGAATTCCTGGCCGGTCAGTCCGAAGGCGATGATGTGGAGGCCGTGCGGCCCCAGGTCATGGATGTGGTCCGTCGCCACTTCCGTCCGGAATTCCTGAACCGGATTGACGAGGTCATCCTCTTCAAGCGGCTCGGACGTTCAGAGATGGACAGTGTGGTCCGCATCCAGCTGGCCCGGGTGGAAAAAATGCTGGGCGACCGGCGCATGTCCGTGGCCCTGGACGGGGCGGCCCTCAACTGGCTGGCCGATCGTGGCTATGACCCGGTCTATGGGGCCAGGCCCCTGAAGCGGGTGATCCAGAAGGAACTGGTGGACCCCATCGCCCGCAAGCTGCTGGCAGGTGACCTGGAAGACGGTGCCGTGATCCAGGTCGGGGCCTCTGCCGACGGTCTGGAAATCGGCCGGGCCAAGGTCCACTGAGGCGAGCAGGGAAAGGTTTCCGTCGCTCAATTGCTCCCCCTCTGGGGGAGCTG
>CAIYZB010000225.1 GCA_903930545.1 uncultured Alphaproteobacteria bacterium | reverse complement strand
GCCGCCAATGAGGGCGTGATCTCGGCCTATATCGGGTTTGATGCCACGGCCTCGAGCCTCCATGTCGGCTCCCTGGTCCAGATCATGACCCTGCGGCGTCTGCAGCAGACCGGTCACCGCCCCATCGTCCTGATGGGCGGGGCGACGACCAAGGTCGGCGACCCCTCCGACAAGGACAAGTCACGCCCCCTCCTCACGGACGAGGTGGTCAATGCCAATATCGCCGGGATCAAGCGGGCCTTCATGCCCTTCCTGCGGTTCGGCGAGGGCCCCAATGACGCCCTGATGGTCAATAATGCCGACTGGCTGGAGAAGCTCGGCTACATCGAATTCCTGCGGGACTACGGCGTCCACTTCACCATCAACCGCATGATGACCTTCGAGTTCGTCAAGAACCGACTGGAGAAGGAACAGCCCCTCACCTTCCTCGAATTCAACTACATGCTGATGCAGGCGGCTGACTTCCTGGAACTGAACCGTCGCCTCGGCTGCACCCTGCAGTTCGGCGGGTCGGAGCAGTGGGGAAATATCGTCAACGGGATTGAACTGATCCGGCGCACCGACGGCGGCGAGGCCTTTGGCGTCACTGCGCCTCTGGTCACGACGGCCTCGGGCGTGAAGATGGGCAAGACCGTGGACGGTGCCGTCTGGCTGAATGCCGACCTGCGCAGCCCCTACGAATACTGGCAGTTCTGGCGCAATACCGAGGACGCCGATGTCGGCCGGTTCCTGCGCCTGTTCACCGAACTTCCCCTCGACGAGATCGTGCGCCTGGAGAACCTCCAGGGGGCCGAGATCAATGAGGCCAAGAAGATCCTGGCCAATGAGGCTACTGCCCTGCTGCACGGCGAGGAAGCCACCCGACTGGCGGCCGATGCCTCCCGAGCGGCATTCGAGCAAGGTGCCCTTTCGGCGGACCTGCCGACCATGGAGATTTCGGCGGCTGATCTTGAGGCCGGCATTGTCCTGGCCAATCTGACCGCAGATGCCGGGCTCGCCGGATCCCGGGGCGAGGCACGCCGCACGGCCCAGGGTGGGGGGCTCAGGGTCAATGACACGGCCGAACTCGACGCCAACCGCGTCATTACCTCCGCTGATCTCGTCGACGGTGTGGTCAAGCTGTCGGTAGGCAAGAAGAAAATCGTTCTGGTGAAGCCGGTCTGAGGACCGCCAGTGGACTGGAGAAAGACATGACCGACCTGACCATCGGGGCCCAGGCCCCGGATTTCGAGCTTGCCGGGTCCGATGGGGCAATCCGTCTGGCCGACCTGAAGGGCAAGCCCGTCGTTCTGTATTTCTACCCCAAGGACGACACCAGCGGCTGCACCAAGGAGGCCCAGGCCTTTTCGGCGCTCTCGGCAGAGTTCGCAGAGGCCGGGGCCGTCGTGATCGGGGTGTCCAAGGACAGTCTGGCCAGCCATGCGAAGTTCACGGCCAAGTATGACCTCTCCATCCAGCTCGGCTCCGACCCGGAAGGCCAGGTCATCGAGGCCTATGGAGCCTGGGTGGAAAAGAGCATGTATGGCCGGACCTATATGGGGATCGAGAGGTCCACCTTTCTGATCGCGGCGGACGGAACCCTTTCGCGGGTGTGGCGTAAGGTGAAGGTGGCCGGTCATGCCGAGGAGGTTCTGGCGGCCGTTCGGGGTCTGTAACCCAGCCGCAAGGGACCTGTTGTAGATTTGTCGCGCTAAACGCTGAAACCGGTCGGGGGTCCTTTTCGACGGGCCGCACATCTGGCACCACCGTTAAGGTCTGGGTAACCAGATCAGTTAATAATTAAAGCCTGGCCCTTTGCGCACCACTGTCGCGCGAAGCCACTTGCGTGCCCGACCGTTCTCATTGCATATCGCCTGACCCACGATTGGTCACTTATGCGGTGAACATGTCACGCTTTGCGCGCCTGATCCGAGCGATAGAAGACCTTTTCCCTGAGCGGCATCTTTATGTCCGCTCCGGCGGGGAGATGCGGGCCTTCGTCCTGACCACCGGAAAACAGGTGAGTGTCGCGGCGATTGTCGGGGTTTGCGCCCTCTGGATGGGGGTCTGCACTGCGGCCATGATGGTAAACGCCATGGCCCTGTCCCAGTCCGACCAGGAGATCGCCAGGACCCAGGCCAAATATGAGCGCTGGATCGCCGATCGTCAGGCGCGCCTCAATAGTGCCGTCGCCCAGCTCAATGCCTCTGAAGGCTCGGTGGATGATCTGGCCCTTGTGGTCGAGAAGCGTCACGCCGCCCTTGCCATGCTGCTGACCGATTTCAAGAGCACCCCCGGTGCTGCCCAGGCCCTGGCCCCTGC
>CAIYZB010000224.1 GCA_903930545.1 uncultured Alphaproteobacteria bacterium | reverse complement strand
TTCGAGCCGCCGGTCTCGACCCCGATCTCCCGCAGAACAGCGATGCTCGCCGCCCGCATCCACTGGTATTCCTTGTCCGTCAGGGTCAGGGCCGGGGCCACGGTGATGGAATCGCCGGTATGGACCCCCATGGGGTCGATGTTCTCGATGGAGCAGACGATGATGCAGTTGTCCGCCTTGTCGCGGACGACCTCCATCTCGTACTCCTTCCAGCCGAGGACGCTTTCCTCGATCAGGACCTCGGTGGTGGGCGACAGGTCCAGGCCGCGCTCGACGATCTCGCGGAATTCCTCGACATTATAGGCGATGCCGCCGCCGGTCCCGGCCAGGGTGAAGGAGGGCCGCACAATGGCGGGCAGGCCCACGAACTCCAGGCCGACCAGGGCCTCGTCCATGCTGTGAGCGGCCTTGGACTTGGGGCTCTCGAGGCCCAGCTTGTCCATGGCGTCGCGGAATTTCTGACGGTCCTCGGCCTTGTCGATGACATCGGCCTTGGCCCCGATCATCTCCACGCCATAGCGGGCCAAGGCCCCTGAGGCCTCTAGGGCCAGGGCTGTATTGAGGGCCGTCTGTCCGCCCATGGTGGGCAGCAGGGCGTCGGGACGTTCCTTGGCGATGATCTTCTCGACCATCTCCGGGGTGATGGGCTCGATATAGGTCGCATCCGCCACATCCGGATCGGTCATGATGGTGGCCGGATTGGAATTGACCAGGATGATCCGGTAGCCCTCGGCCCTCAGGGCCTTGCAGGCCTGGACGCCGGAATAGTCAAATTCGCAGGCTTGTCCGATGATGATCGGACCGGCGCCGATAATGAGGATCGAGGAGATGTCGGTACGTTTCGGCATTCGGTCGATCTCGCGCGCAATCGAGCGGCTGCGCCCCGGGCGCGCCGTCTCGGTTCTGACTGTAGGTTAAGGGGTCCGTTTAGAGACGGACTCAGGGGGGCGCAACCCCCTCCGTCATGCTTCGCATGCCACCTCCCCCAGAGGGGGAGGAATTGGCGCGGCGGAGTTGCTCCCCCTCTGGGGGTGCTGTCGGCGAATGCCGGCTGAGGGGGCCCATGCCGCAACGAAAATGGGCCGGAGCATGTGCTCCGGCCCATCCTGTCTCTTGAAGGATCGGGGCGAACCCCGGACCCGTCCTAGACTTGCAGCTGACCCGCGGAGGTCTTGCCGCTGCGCTGGTCGCGTTCGAGCTCGTAGGTGACCTTTTGGCCTTCGTTCAGCGAACGAAGCCCGGCCCGTTCCACGGCCGAAATGTGAACGAAGACGTCAGGTCCGCCCTCGTCAGGTTGGATGAAGCCGTAGCCCTTGGTTCCGTTGAACCACTTAACAGTGCCGGTAGCCATAGAAGTATCAAGTCCTTGCAGGTATGCGTCCGCGCGAACGTTCGCGGGGTCGATCAAGTTTCGGAGGGATCGGAGGGCGGGTCCGGTGCTCTGAGACAGAGCGTGGAAGTCGACCGAACCAGGCGATATTGACATCCCATTGTGCTTCAAAATCCCTTGCCGTGCAAGCATATCTGTTCGCGCGTCACGCGAGGGGCCATGATGGGGCCAAACCCGAGGGAGAAAATCGATGTTTGCTGCCCTGCTTTCCGCCCTGGCCCTGCTGGCTGCAGGCCCCGTGACCGTGCCAAAGCTTGTGCTGAATACCACCGCTTCGGGTCAGCCCATCCTCCTGCCCCAGGGCCCTGTGGCGGTGTCCACCTATCTGACGACCTTGGCTCCGGGTGCCGTTATCCCGGCCCACAGGCACCCCTGGCCGCGCTATGCCTATATCGTTTCCGGCAAGCTCAAGGTCACCAATCTCCAGACCGGGACGGTTCAGATCCTGGAGGCCGGAGACTTTGCGGTGGAAGCCCGTGACCAGTGGCACATGGGCGAAACCCTCGATGGCACCGAGGTCCAGCTCTATGTCATCGATCAGGCTCCTCCCGGTGAGGCAAATATGATCCGCAGGGAGCCTTAGGGCCTTGCCGACCACCCCCTGACTGGGTCAGCTTCAGACCGGTTAAATTGAAGAGGTCCCGTGGCTGTCCTGACCCTTGATCCCCTGGCCGACCTGATGCCGCGCATCGCCTCGGGCGACCGGCAGGCCCTTAGGCAGCTTTATCAGGCGACCTCTGCGAAACTGTTTGGCGTCTGCCTTCGTATCCTCTCCGATCGGGAGGAATGCGAGGACGTGCTGCAGGAAGTCTATCTGACCATCTGGCGTCGTGCCGACCGCTTCGAGGCGGGCCGGGCCAGCGTCACGACCTGGATTTCGACCATAGCCCGCAACCGAGCCATCGACCGGCTGCGGGCCCGCGGGCCGCTGGCCTATGCCGATCAGGTGGATGATCTGGAAATTGCAGACGGATCCATACCTGCAGATGCCCTTCTGGCCTCATCCCAGGATGCTCAGGCCCTGGGGCGCTGCCTGGGTGAACTGGACGAACGTACCCAGACGGTCATCCGCACCGCCTTCTTCGAAGGGGTGACCTATGAGGCCCTGGCCCAGCGGATGGACACCCCCCTCGGTACCGTCAAGAGCTGGATCCGTCGGGGCCTGCTCAAGCTCAGGGGGTGCCTGGAGCCATGAGTGAGGCCGAACTCCACGAGGACGAAGCCCTGGCGGCGGAACATGCCCTGGGCGTGCTGGGGGCCCATGAGCGGGCGACGGCGGAGCATCGCATGGCCCATGACGCCGGCTTTGCCGGCCTGGTCGAGGCCTGGCGCGGACGGCTGGCACCTATGTTTGCCATCATCCCGGCGGTGGACGCCCCAGCCGGGCTGTGGGAACGTATCGAGCGCGGATTGCCTGCCAATGATGACGGCCTGGAACCGCGCCTGGCCTTCTGGCGGCGCACGGCCATAGGCTCGATGGGTCTGGCCGTTGCCGGGTTTGCGTCGGCCATCTGGCTCTTCATGCAGCCGCCTCTGCTGGTGACCCCTGATCCCGGTCCCATGCTCAATGCCCGTCTGGATGCCAGCAGCGGGGCAGGGGGCAGCCCCCTGTTCGTGGCGGCCTATGACCCCTTGCGCCAGACCATGCTGGTGGCCTCCCTCGTGCCGCCGGGTACCGATCCCGGTCATGCCCACGAGCTGTGGCTCATCCCCCGGGACGGAAAGCCCCGGGCCCTGGGTCTGATCCCGGCGGGCCAGTCCCTGTCCATGGTCATGCCCAGCGACATGGCGGCCCTGACCACGGACGATGCCAAGTTGGCCATTTCGGTGGAGCCGCCCAAGGGTAGCCCGACGGACGGCCCCTCCGGCCCGATGGTGGCGATCGGCGCCCTGCAAAAGATCTAGGCGTCCGGGCAGAGGCCTGGGTTAGACTTGGACCATGTCTGACCTGCGTCGCCGCATTGCCGAGAACCTGGCCCGCTTCGAGCGCCGGACCCTGGAGATCGAGGGGCGACGACAGGCGGCCGTGGCCATCGTCCTGGCCCCCACCGACGCAGGCCTGAGCTATGCCCTGACCCGCCGGGCCCTGCACATGCGCCGGGGGGCGGGAAACTATGCCCTGCCCGGGGGTAATTTCGAGCCCGGGGAGGATGCCGTGGCCGCGGCCCTGAGGGAGACCTCCGAGGAACTGGGGATCGCCCTGGAACCAGATGCCGTGCTTGGCCTGCTGGACGATTTCCTGACCCTGGGCGGCCATGTGGTCACCCCGGTCGTGGTCTGGTCCCATGTGAGCCTGACCCTGGTGCCCAATCCCGAGGAGGTTCACGAGGCCTGGTTTGCCCGGGTCGAGGATCTGGACCATCCCGAGGCCCCGCGCATGGAGCCGCACCCCGAAGGCGGCCCCGACATCCTGCGGATGTTTGCCGGCCGTGACTGGCTCAATCCCCCGACAGCGGCCTGGCTCTATCAGTTCCGAGAGGTGGCCCTGCATGGGCGCACCGCCCGGATCGACCAGGTGGGCATGCCCGCCTGGACGGCCTGACCTCAGCCTCGGGTGGCGACCATCAGGTCGGCGAAGCGCTGGAACAGATAGAGGCTGTCCGTCGGCCCGGGGGAAGCTTCCGGGTGGTGCTGGACGGAAAAGACCGGCTGGCCCTTCAGGGCGATCCCGGCGTTGGTACCGTCGAACAGGGAGATGTGGGTCTCTTCCACAGTGGCCGGCAGGCTGTCGCGATCCACGGTGAAGCCGTGATTCATCGAGACGATCTCCACCTTGCCGGTGGTCAGGTCCTTGACCGGATGGTTGGCCCCGTGGTGGCCCTGGTCCATCTTCACGGTCTTTGCACCCAGGGCCAGGGCCATCATCTGGTGTCCCAGGCAGATGCCGAAGACCGGGGTGCCGCTGGCCACCAGTTTCTGGATCTCGGGCACGGCATAGATGCCTGTGGCCGCCGGATCGCCGGGGCCGTTGGACAGCATGACGCCATCGGGCTTGCGGGCCAGGATATCCTCGGCCGAGGTGCTGGCCGGAACCACGGTCACGGCGGCGCCGATGGAGGTCAGGGCCCGCAGGATGTTGCGCTTCACCCCATAGTCGATGACCACGACATTGAAGCGGGTCTCGCCCTGCCAGCTATAGCCCTCGGGCCACTGATATAGGCCTTCCTCCCAGGTGAAGGTCTGCTTGCAGGTCGCGTGCTGGGCCAGATCCAGGCCTACCAGGCCGGACCATTCCCGGGCCTGGGCCACCAGGGCGGGCAGGTCGA
This sequence comes from uncultured Alphaproteobacteria bacterium, assembly GCA_903930545.1. GTDB lineage: Bacteria > Pseudomonadota > Alphaproteobacteria > Caulobacterales > Caulobacteraceae > Phenylobacterium. Next base: position 1,644 of record CAIYZB010000224.1, on the reverse strand, counting down.
ACTGACCATCGGGACTGTGGGCTATGACCCCGTGGGGCATGCCCTTTTCGCGGATGACCCGGGTAAGGGCGCGGGTATCGACCCCTGCCAGACCGACCACGCCACGGTTCTTCATCCAGGTGTCGAAGTCGACGGTGGAACGCCAGTTGGCCGGAGGGGTCGGCACGTCGCGGAAAATGGCACCGCGGGCCGAGGTCTCGGCAGACCCGCTGATCTGCTCGATGTCTTCCACATTGGTGCCGACATTGCCCATGTGGGGGAAGGTGAAGGCGACGATCTGGGCCATATAGGAGGGGTCGGTCAGGATCTCCTGATAACCGGTCATGGCGGTATTGAAGCAGACCTCGCCAAGGGCCGTGCCAACAGCGCCCACGCCGTGGCCTTGAAGGATTGTGCCATCAGCGAGGGCAAGGACCCCCGTGACGCCGGGCAGCAGTTCGCTCATGGTGGCGTCTCCGTGGGGTTGCGGGGTCGAGGCGCGAACGGCAAGTCATCCGCACAAACGGCCGCGTGGATAATGAGTCGCGCGAGCGCGGTCAATCAGGGAGGCTCTTCGCATGAGCGGACACATCGATCCAGAGCGGGAAGCCTGGGACATCTTCAAGACCCTGCCCCGGGACCAGGTCATTCATATGCTGAACCTCGTCAGGTTGAAGCCCCTGGCCACCTATCCGGCGGATCATCCGGATCATGCCAAGGGTCTGAGCGGGCTTGAGGCCTATCGCGCCTATGGCCGGACTACAGCCCCGATCCTCAAGAAGCTGGGTGGCCGTCAGGTCTGGGCGGGCAAGCCCCAGGTCATGGTGACCGGGCCGGCCTCCGAGGCCTGGGACATTGCCTTCATTGCGGAATATCCCAATAGCCAGGCCTTTATCGACATGGTGCGCGATCCGGAATATCGCCTGCTGGTGGCGCACCGCACGGCAGGGGTCGAAGACAGCCGTCTGCTGCGTCTGGACCCCATCACCCCTGGAGAAGGCTTTGGCGAATAGATGCTGATCCTCAAGCCCAATTGCGAATGCTGTGACCGGGACCTGGCGGCTGACAGCCCGGAGGCGCGGATCTGCACCTTTGAATGCACCTTCTGCGCGGACTGTGCCGACGAGCGCCTCGGCGGTATTTGTCCCAATTGCAGCGGCAATCTGGTGGCCCGTCCCATCCGGCCCGCTGCCATGCTGGCGAAATATCCGGCCTCCACCGAACGGGTCGTCAAGGCCCATGCGGCCTGCGCCTCATGATCACGACCCTTGGTCTCGATGCCGATGATACCCTCTGGCACAACGAGACCATCTTCCGACTGACCCACGAGCGGTTCTGCGACCTGCTGGCCCCCTATGCGGCCCGTGAGGACCTGCTTAGCCAGCTCTCGGCCGTGGAGCGGCGGAACCTGTCGCTCTATGGCTACGGGGTGAAGGGCTTCACCCTGTCCATGATGGAAACCGCCATGGAGCTGACGGACGGAGAGGCCCCGTCGAGTGTCATCCGCGAGATCCTGGCCGCAGGGCGCGAAATGCTGGCTCATCCGGTGGAGGCCCTGCCGGAGGTGGAGGCCACCCTTGCGGTCCTGTCCGAGCGCTATCGCCTGGTCCTGATCACCAAGGGCGATCTGCTGCATCAGGAACAGAAGCTGGCGGCCTCCGGTCT
>CAIYZB010000223.1 GCA_903930545.1 uncultured Alphaproteobacteria bacterium | reverse complement strand
GGTCTGTTCGGGGCCAAGGCCGAGGTCCGCTTCCAGCCCAAGGGCGTCGTGGGCGTGATCAGCCCTTGGAACTTCCCGGTCAACCTGACCTTCGCCCCCCTGGCCGGCATCATCGCCGCCGGTAACCGCGCCATGATCAAGCCCTCGGAATTCACCCCGGTGACCTCCGACCTGATGAAGACCATGTTCGCCAGCGCCTTTTCGGAAGAGGAAATCGCCGTGGTGACCGGCGGTCCCGAGGTCGGTCAGGCCTTTGCCAGCCTCGCCTTCGACCACATGATCTTCACCGGCGCGACCTCCATTGCCCGCCACGTCATGCGCGCCGCGGCCGAGAACCTGGTGCCCCTGACCCTCGAACTGGGGGGCAAGAGCCCGGTGATCATCGGCAAGTCAGCAGACCTCAGCGTCGCGGCCGCCCGGATCATGAACGGCAAGACCCTCAATGCCGGTCAGATCTGCCTGGCACCTGACTATGTCCTGGCCCCCAAGGACAAGGTCGAGAGCTTTGTCACCGCCGCCCAGGCCTCGGTGAGCAAGATGTTCCCGACCATCAAGGACAATCCCGACTACACCTCCATCGTCGCCCAGCGGCACTATGACCGGATCATGGGCTATGTGGATGATGCCCGGGCCAAGGGCGCGCGGATCGTCGAACTGAAGCCTGAAGGGGAGGACTTCTCCCAGCAGGAGCACCGCAAGATCCCGCCGACCCTGATCCTCGATCCCACCGACGACATGAAGGTCATGCAGGAAGAGATCTTCGGGCCCCTCCTGCCGGTGAAGACCTACAGCTCAATGGACGAGGCCATCGGTTATGTGAACTCACACGACCGTCCCCTAGGGCTCTACTATTTCGGCGACGATGCAGCAGAGCAGGAAAAGGTCCTGTCCAGCACCACGCCGGGCGGGGTGACGGTCAATGACGTGATCTTCCACGTCGCCCAGGAAAACCTGCCTTTTGGCGGGGTCGGTCCTTCCGGCATGGGCAGCTATCACGGCCATGATGGCTTCCTGGAGTTCAGCCACCGCAAGGCGATCTACACCCAGATCAAGAAGGACATCGGCCCGCTCCAGGCCATGCGTCCGCCCTATGGCCCGGGAATCCGCAAGTTCCTGGCTGGGCAGATGAAGGGCTGAGGCCCCCTCAGTCAGCTTTCGCTGACAGCTCCCCCAAGGGGGGAGCAATTAAATGGGGGTAATTCCTCCCCCTTTGGGGGAGGTGGCGCGCCAAGCGCGACGGAGGGGGTCAGCCCTCGGTCTTGATCTGCTCGCGGGCCTGGGCCAGGAGCTCGTCCATCTTCATGCGCACTTCGCCTTCGGACGTGCCGACGCCAGACCCCTTGAGGTCCTCGAAGACCTTGCGCAGGACGTCCTCGTCACCGGGCAGTTCGAAGTCAGACTTCACCACGGCCTTGGAGTATTCAGCAATGCTGTCGCCCTGCAGACCCATCAGGCCAGCCGCCCACTCGCCCAGCAGACGGTTGCGTCGTGCGCCGGCGCGGAACTCCTGATCCGCATCCATCGCGAACTTCTTTTCGAAACCACGTTCGCGTTCGTCGAAGGTCGTCATGTCTACCCCAGGGTCGGCAAGGAATTTTCCGGTTGAATATAGTGTGGCGGCCGCCGCCGCAATGGAAAGGCGAGCGGGCGCCTCAGCCATCCACATCGTTTGCGCCAGCCGCGCCCTTCCGTTATTTTCGAAAAGCCTCATTACAGCGAGAGGTCGAGTCGGAGCCGCGCGCGCTGGGACTGCCGCGCGCGTTTTTCGTTTCCGGTCCGGCCAGCCCTCGTTCCAGGAGAAGGCGAGCATGAGCACCCGTCGCAAGAAGATCTACGAAGGCAAGGCCAAGATCCTCTATGAGGGCCCCGAACCCGGCACCCTGATCCAGTATTTCAAGGACGATGCCACGGCTTTCAACGCCCAGAAAAAGGCCGTGCTCGAGGGCAAGGGCGTGATCAATAACCGGATCAGCGAGTTCATCATGACCCGCCTGACCGGCATCGGGGTCCAGAACCACTTCATCAAGCGGCTGAACCTGCGAGAACAGCTGATCCGCGAGGTCGAGATCGTGCCCCTGGAAGTGATCTGCCGCAATGTGGCGGCGGGGTCCCTGTCCCAGCGCCTGGGGATTCCCGAGGGCCAGGCCCTGCCCCGATCCATCATCGAATTCTGCCTGAAGGACGACAAGCTGGGCGACCCGCTTGTGGCCGAGGAGCACATCACCGCCTTCAACTGGGCCACCACCCAGGAAATAGATGACATCATGGCCCTGACCCTGAGGATCAACGACTTCCTCTGCGGGATGTTCGGGGCCGTCGGCATTACCCTGGTGGACTTCAAGATCGAGTTTGGCCGCCTGTGGGAAAATGACTTTGCCCGCATCATCCTGGCCGACGAGATCAGCCCGGATTCCTGCCGCCTCTGGGATTCCTCGACCAATGAAAAGCTCGACAAGGACCGGTTCCGCCGGGACCT
>CAIYZB010000222.1 GCA_903930545.1 uncultured Alphaproteobacteria bacterium | reverse complement strand
CGGGCGCGGGCGTAGTAACCAAGCCCCGCCCAGGCGGCCATGACCTCCTCGTCCCGCTCGGCGGCCAGGTCACGCACAGTGGGCCAGCGGGCTGTGAACTTCAGGAAATAGGGGGTGGCATGGGGCACGGTGGTCTGCTGGAGCATGACTTCCGAAAGCCAGACCCTGTAGGGATCGGCGCGTTCAGCACGCCCTGGGCCCACGCGCCAGGCCAGGGTGCGGGCCTGGGCATCATACCAGGCCAGAAGTCGGGATCGGATCTCGGCAGGGCTCACAGCTTCACATAGCCTCATCGGCAGGTTTGACGATAGGATGAGCTGTCATGGCCCGTCGCCCCCTGCCCACCCCTGCTGAAGCCGCTGCGATCCTGGCGCGCAAGCGAACGCGGCCCCAGAGGTCGCCGCCTCCGCCGGCCGGGCGGCGTCTGAACAAGATGCTGAAACAGCTGGACGCCAAGTATGGCCAGGGTCCAGGGGCCATTCAGGCCCGATGGCGGGAAATCGTCGGGGACCAGATCGCTGCCCGCACCGAGCCCATCAAGCTGATCCGTGGGGTCAAGGGTGCCCCTGGGGCCCTCGAGCTGAGAGTGGCCGGGGCCGGGGCGGCCCTGATCCAGCATCAGGCCCCGGAAATCGTCGAGCGGGTCAATCTGTTCCTTGGTGCCGGGGCCATCAATCGGCTGCGGATCATCCAGGGGCCCTTGCAGAATCTGGTGCCGAAGGGCCGGCCTGCCCGCCGTAGCAACCCGCCCCTGGATGCCGCTCTGGAAGCGGAACTGGCTCAGGGGATGGCCGCAGCGCCGGACACGCCGCTGAAGGAGGCCCTGATGAAGCTGGGGCGCAGTGTGCTGAAGGATCGACGGGGCCATTGACATTGCCCCCATTGCCGAGGGAATCGCGCTTTAATCCTTCCTTCGGACTTTCAGTGAGCGCTCCATGTCTAATCTGACCCGTCGTCTTATGATTGTTGCCGGTCTGGCCGGCACCCTGATCCTGGCCGGGTGCGGCAAGGGCACCAGCACTGATGCCGCCGACATGACCATGGGCGATCCCAATGCCAAGGTGAAGATGGTCGAATACGCCTCGATGAGCTGCGTCCACTGCGCGGCCTTCAACAATGACGTCTTCCCGGCCTTCAAGGCGAAATACATCGACACTGGCAAGGTTCACTACACGCTGAAGGAATTCCTGACCCCGCCCAACAGCATGGCGGCCGCTGGCTTCCTCACCGCGCGCTGCGCCGGCAAGGACAAGTATTTCGCCGTTGTGGATGCCATCTTCCACTCCCAGGCCGAGATGTTCCAGACCGGTGACGTTCGCGGCGTCATGCTGCGGGTAGCCAAGTCCGCTGGCCTGTCGGAAGCGCAGTTCGACACCTGCGTCTCTGACGAAAAGGCGCTGAACGCCCTCAATGACCGGTTCGAGACCTCCGCCCGCAAGGACAATATCAGCGGCACCCCGACCTTCATCATGAACGGCAAGCAGATCGCCTCAGGTGAGGTTTCCATTCAGCAGCTGGAGGCCGCCGTGGCCGAGGCTGAGGCCGCAGCCAAGTAATCCAGCCCATGGTGAGCCTGTCCCGCTGCCTGAGCCTGCTTGCCAGCCTGGTCGTCCTGACCGGGCCGGTGGCGGCTGAGTCCGCGCCCAAGGTTCCCACCGGGCCCCATATGCTGGCCAATGGCGACATGGCGCTGGGCAATCCGAAGGCCAAGGTCCAGGTCATCGAATATGCCTCAGCCTCCTGCAGTCATTGCGCCCACTTCAATGAGACCGTGTTTCCGGACTTCAAGGCGAAATACATCGACACCGGACGGGTCCATTATGTCCTGAAGGAATATCTGACCCCGCCGGTCCAGGTGGCGGCAGCCAGCTTTCTGGTGGCCCGCTGCACGGGCACGGCCAATTATTTCAAGGTCCTGGACGGCATTTTCCGCAGCCAGGCCAACTGGGCCTCCGGCAACATTCGCGCTGACGTGGCCAGGGTCGCCCTCGAGCAGGGAGGCCTGAGCGAGGCCGCCTTCGCCGCCTGCCTGACCGACCAGGCTGCCATCAAGGCCCTGAGCGACCGGGTGGATCGCTCCATAGCCGAAGGCATCGACAGCACGCCGTCCTTCAAGGTCAATGGCAAGCTGGTGGAGGACGTCCAGAGCCTGGCCGACCTCGATGCTGCCATTGCCGGTGCGCGGAACTAGGCATGCATTTCCAGCGCCTCCGACTTGCGGGCTTCAAGTCCTTCGTGGACGCCACGGAGTTCCGCATTGAACCCGGCGTCACCGGGATTGTCGGGCCCAATGGCTGCGGCAAGTCCAATCTGCTGGAAGCCCTGCGTTGGGTCATGGGGGCCAATTCCGCCAAGGCCATGCGGGCCGGCGGCATGGACGACGTGATCTTTGCCGGGTCGGGAGGACGGGCCTCGCGCAACCACGCCGAAGTCACCCTGACCATCGACAATTCAGATCGCCGCGCCCCGGCCGCCTTCAACGACAACCCGATCCTTGAAGTGGTGCGCCGCATCGACAAGGGCGAGGGCTCGACCTATCGGATCAATGGCCGTGAAGTCCGGGCCCGGGATGTCCAGCTGCTGTTTGCCGACGCCTCCACGGGGTCCAATTCGCCCGCCCTGGTGCGTCAGGGCCAGATCTCCGAACTGATCGCCGCCAAGCCCCAGAACCGTCGCCTGATCCTTGAAGAGGCCGCGGGCGTCTCCGGCCTGCATTCCCGCCGTCATGAGGCGGAGCTGCGTCTGAGAGCCGCCGAGACCAATATGACCCGGCTCGAGGACGTGGCCCGGGAACTGGAAGTCGCTCTGGGTCGTCTGCGCCGCGAGGCGAGACAGGCCGAGCGCTACAAAAAGCTCTCGGCGGAGATCCGCAGTCTTCAGGGGGCGGTTCTCTATGCCCGCTGGAACGAGGCCCGGCTCGCCGCCGAGCGTCTTCAGGCTGAGGCTGCACAGGCCCTGGCTGCCGTCGAGACCACCGCGCGGGAAGCGGCCACGGCGACCGTCGGAGCGACAAGGGCGGAGGAGGCCATTCGCCCGCTTCGTGAGGCCGAGACCATTGCGGCGGCTGTGCTCAACCGTCTGGCCATAGACAAGGATCGCCTGGAGCGGGAGGGCGAGGCCCTGGCCGCCGAGGTCGCACGCCTGACCCAGGACCGCACCCGCATCGAGCAGGACCGGGCCCGGGAAACCCAGATCGTCGAGGATGCCGAGGTCGCCCTGAAGCGCCTGAACGATGACCTGCAGGCTCTCGAAGCCGCCATTGCCGGGGCCCCGGAACGGGTGCCCGAACTTGAAGCTGCTGCCCGCGCGGCTGAGGGGGCCCGGGTCGAGGCCGACGCTCTCGTGGAAATGCTCGCCTCCCAGATGGCAGCAGATGAGGCCAGCCGCAGGGCCGCTGCCGCACGGGTGGACGAGGCCCAGAACCGGGTCGCCCGCACCCGCCGGGCCCTGGAACAGGCCCGCACCGAGCGGGAAAATCTCGGTCCCGCCCAGAACCCCCAGGTCGTCGAGGCGGCAAGCGCTCTGGCCGCCGCGGAGGCCGAGCTGGCCGCCGCCCGCAAGGTTCTGGAACAGGCCGAGGACGAACGCGCCCAGGCCCAGGCCGCCGATCTCGAGGCCCGCGAGGCCGCCCGCAAGCTGGACGAACAGCTGGGCCGTCTGACCGCAGAGGCCCGCGCCCTGGCCCAGATCGTGGCCCAGCAGCGCAAGAGCGGCTTTGCCCCTGCCCTGGATCAGGTCTCCCCCGACCGTGGCTATGAAGTGGCTCTGGCCGCGGCCCTGGGGGATGATCTGGACGCTGCCCTCGATCCCAAGGCTCCGGCCTTCTGGGGCGGGGCAGAGACCCCGACCCCGGCATGGCCAGAAGGGGCCCAACCTCTTGCCGCCCTGGTTCGCGCGCCGCCGGCCCTGGCCGCCCGACTGGCCCTGACGGCCCTGGTGGATCGAAAGGACGGCGAAGGCCTCCAGGGGCAGTTGCCGCCCGGGGCCCGTCTGGTCTCCCGCGAAGGCGATCTGTGGCGTTGGGACGGATTTACCGCCCGGGCCGACGCGCCAAAACCCGCCGCCGTGCGGATGGAACAGAAGACCCGCCTCACCGAGGTCGAGGCCGAGATCGAGCCCCTGGCCCCCCGCGCCAAGCTGGCCCGGGAAGCCCAGCAGGCCGCCGCCGAGCGTGTCCGTCTGGCAGAAGAGCGACTGAAGGACAGCAGGCGCACCCCGGGGCTGGCCGAGCAGAAGCTGAGCCTGGCCCGCCAGACCGTGGAAAAACTCGACCGGGAGGCCACGCGGCGCGAGGCCCATGCCCAGTCCCTGGACGATGTGATCCGCCGCTTCGAAGCTGAACTGGCCGATGCCGAGTCCATCCTGCGGGTGGCCGTGGAGGAGTCCTCCGAAGACACCGCCCGCGGGGATGTGGCTGCCAATCTGGCGACCGCCCGGGCCGCTGCCGGCCCCGCACGGGAGGCTGCGGCAACCACCCGGGCTGCCCTGGAACTCGAGATCCGCGATCGGGATGGCCGCGCCCGTCGACTGGAAAACCTGCAGCGGGACTCAAGTGACTGGACCCGCCGGGCCCAGGCAGCTGCCCGCCGGCTTGATCTGCTCGGCGAGGACTGGACCCGGGCTGCCAAGGCCCTGGAGACCGCCAATGAGGCGCCTGCCACGCATCAGGTCCGGCTGGAAAAGCTGCTGGATGAACTGACCCAGGCCGAGGCGCGCAGGGCCCAGTCCTCCGACGCCCTGGCTACAGCCGAGGCCGCGCGGGCCGAGGCCGACCGGCTCGTGCGCAGCTCGGAAGCTGCCGCCTCGGAGGCCAGGGAGCTGAGGGCCAGCCTGGCCGCCAGGCTGGAAGCCGCCCTGGAGCGCTATACCGAGGTGTCCAACCAGATCCGCGAGACCGCCCGGGTCGAACCCGAGGACCTGGCCCGCCAACTGGCCGACGAGGCTGTGGCCATCCCCGCCGATGCCGGGGGCATGGAAGCCCACCTCTTCAATCTGGAACGCCAGAGGGACGGGATCGGACCGGTCAATCTGCGGGCCGAGGAAGAGGCCGTGGAACATGCCACGCGCCTTGAGACCATGCTGACCGAACGGGCCGATCTGACCGGGGCGATCGCCCGCCTGCGCGAGGGCATTGATGAACTGAACGGCGAGGGTCGCACCCGACTGGTGGCCGCATTCGACGTCATCAACGAGCATTTCAAGGCTCTGTTCGAATCACTGTTCCAGGGCGGGCAGGCCGAGCTGCGTCTGGTGGAGTCTGACGACCCCCTGGAGGCCGGCCTGGAAATCTATGCCTGCCCCCCCGGAAAGCGTCTGTCGACCATGAGCCTGATGAGTGGCGGCGAGCAGGCTCTGACAGCTGCAGCCCTGATCTTTGCCGTCTTCCTGGCCAATCCTGCCCCTATCTGCGTCCTGGACGAGGTGGATGCCCCCCTTGATGACGCCAATGTGGATCGTTTCTGCAATCTGCTGGACGAAATGCGTCGCAGGACCGAGACCCGTTTCATCGCCATCACCCACAATCCGGTCACCATGGCCCGAATGGATCGGCTCTTTGGGGTGACCATGGCCGAGCGCGGGGTGTCCCAGCTTGTCTCGGTTGACCTGCGTCAGGCGGAGGCCCTGGCGGCACAATAGATGCCGGCGCCTATGTCAAGCCGGAACCGGCTAGAATTTTTGTATAAAAAACAGCATCTTAATATACTTGAACGGAACCTTGACGCACTGCAAACGCGTCTATAGGTTCCGCCCGACTTTCAGCCCGGCCGTGGCGGGCGACGTTGCGGTCCTTTTGGTCCATCGACGTATGCCGCAGACGGACACATCGCGCGACGAGGCCATAAAAAGCCTCGAGAAGCGGGCCTCAGCGCTTCAGGCGCGGACGGCCCAGACACCGCACGATTTCGGCGCGAAGGCGGCAGGTTACGGCTATCGGTTGATGGCTGTAATGCTCGGCGGCATCTTTGTCGGTCTGGCCTTCGGCGCGATTGCCGATGTCCTGGTCGGCACAGCGCCCTGGGGAATGATTGTCGGAGTCCTTGTGGGCTTTGGCATTTCGATCTGGATGGCGGTTCGCTCTGCCCAACAGATGAGCGAAGAAGCGGCCAGGGAATGGGGACCCCCCCAGGATCTGGTTCCCGACGACGAAGAAGAAGACTGAAGGAGTTCGAGGCGGCATGGCCAGCCCGATGCACCAGTTCGAGATCCAGACGGTTCTCCCCCTGCCGAGCGTCAATGTCCCTGGCATTGGCGTGATCGATCTGTCGATCACCAACTCCATCATGTCGATGCTCATTGCGGCGTCGATCGTTGTCCTGTTTTTCGCGATCACCACGGCCAAGGCCTCGGTTGTTCCCGGGCGCAGCCAGCTGATCGGCGAAGGCATTTTCAGCTATATCGACGACCTGACCACCGGGATCATCGGCCATGAGGGCCGCAGCTTCTTCCCGTTTGTCTTCACCCTTTTCACCTTCATCCTTGCGATGAACATGCTGGGCCTGTTCCTGGCCTTCACCTCCACCTCCCAGCTGGCCGTCACGGCGACCCTTGGGATGATGACCATCCTTCTGGTCCTGGTGGTCGGGTTCATCCGCAATGGCCACAACATGTACAAGCTGTTCGTCCCGGCGGGCGTGCCTTGGTACATGCTGATCCTCGTGACCCCGATCGAGCTCATCTCCTTCCTGCTTCGGCCGGTTACCCTCGCCCTTCGTCTTTTCGGCAACATGCTCGGCGGCCACGTGGCCCTGAAGGTGTTCGCTGGCTTCGTGGTCTCGCTGGGGGCTATGGCCGCCGGCGGTGGTCTTGGCCTCCTCGGCATTCCCGGTGCGGCTCTGTCCCTTGGGGGCGTTGTCGCCCTCACGGCTCTGGAGTTCCTGGTCGCCTTCCTGCAGGCCTTCGTCTTCGCGGTTCTCACCTGCGTCTATCTCAACGACGTGGTGAACCTCGGCCATCATCACTGATGGCGTTCTGAACAACCCTCAAATCCACTTTCCAAACGGGACTGAAAACTATGGATGCGGAAGCGGCTAAGTACATCGGCGCAGGCCTCGCGACCCTCGGCATGATCGGCGCCGGTATCGGCGTTGGCACCATCTTCGGGCAATTCCTGGCGGGCGCTACGCGCAATCCGTCGGCAGCTGGTGGCCAGTTCACCAACCTGATCCTGGGCGCCGCCCTCACCGAAGCCCTGGGCATTCTCGCCTTCGTGCTCGGTCTGGTGATCCTGTTCTCCTAAGCCAAACGTTCGCGGTATTTCTGGCAGACACCCGGTCACCGGGCTGTCTGCCGACCGCGTTTTAAGGACGCTCAAGGCTCATGGCCGTCGAGACTACACCTCCTCCGGGCCCTGACTCTGCCCTGGCTGCGGCCGGAACCGGCGAAGTCACCGCCACCACCGAGGCCGCCCACGGCGGCAGCGAGAGCGGCGGCCTGCCCCAGTTCAAGTTCGAATACTGGGGTGGCCAGATCGTCTGGCTGCTTCTGATTTTTGCCGTCCTCTACACCCTGCTGGCCACGGTCTTTGTGCCGCGCCTTCGCAGGATCCTGGACACCCGTGCCAAGACCATTGCTGATGCCGTGGAACAGGCCCGCACGGTCCAGGCCGAGGCCGAGGTTCAGGCCGCGGCTGCCAAGGCCGAGGTCGATGCGGCCCGGGCCCAGGCCCGCGCCCTGGCCGGTGATGCCCGGACCAAGGCCCTTGCCGACCTGGCCCGCAGCCAGGCTGCCGAGGACGAACGCCTCGAGGCCGAACTGTCCAAGGCTGACGAACGTATCCGTGCGATGCGTGACGCGGCCCTGACCAATGTCGGTGATATTGCCATGGATGCAGCCAGCGACATCGTCGCCAAGCTGACCGGGGTCAAGGTCACCGGTGCAGAGATCAAGTCCGCCCAGGGAGCCGCCTGATGCCTGAGTTCCTGAACCCGGCAGAAGCTGAAGCCTGGGTCGGCGTTGGTCTGCTGATCTTTCTCGGTATCGTGATCTTCGTGGCCAAGGCTCCGGCCGCTATTGCCGCCACCCTCGATGCCAAGGCTGCCACCATCCAGGCTGACCTGGACGAGGCCGCCCGTATTCGCACCGAAGCCGAGGCCATGCTGGCCGCCATCAAGGCAGAGCGCCTTGAGGCTGAACAGCAGGCCAAGGACATGATCGCCAAT
>CAIYZB010000221.1 GCA_903930545.1 uncultured Alphaproteobacteria bacterium | reverse complement strand
GCCTTGCCCCGGCGGCCCTCAGGGCCACGATCTCGGCATGGGCCGAGGGGTCGTGGGTGGCGATGGACTGGTTGGACCCCGTGGAAATCACCTCTCCGGTGGCCGGATCCACCACAAGGGCGCCAATAGGTGCCTCTCCGCGTGCCGCTGCGGCTTGCGCCGCCTCAAGGGCGATGCGCATGGTGATTTGATCATGATCCACGACCCCCACCGAACCGATCCTGCGGCCTCAGGTCAAGGCGACCGCGTCGCTAAAATGCTTGCCCGTGCCGGAGTTGCCTCCCGCCGGGAGGTCGAGCGCCTTATTGCCGCCGGCCGCGTCGCCCTCAATGGCGTTGTCCTCACCACCCCGGCCGTCAAGGTCGACCCCGGTGATATCCTCACCGTGGATGGCGCGGTGGTCGGCGATGCCGAACCGGCGCGCCTGTTCCGCTATCACAAGCCTGTCGGCCTGATGACCAGCCACAACGACCCCCAGGGCCGCCCGACGGTGTTCGAGGCCCTGCCCGAAGGTCTGCCCCGGCTGATCTCCGTGGGCCGTCTGGACCTCAACTCCGAAGGCCTGCTGCTGCTGACCAATGATGGCGGCCTGGCGCGCGCCCTGGAACAGCCCACCACCGGGATCATCCGCCGCTATCGCGCCCGCGCCCATGGCCGGATCACCCAGGACAAGCTCGACAAACTGAAGGACGGGATCGAGGTCGAAGGCGTCCGCTACGGTGCCATCGAGGCCAAGCTCGACAAGGCCAAGGATGGCCCCTCGGGCTCCAATGTCTGGATCACCCTGACCCTGGCCGAGGGCAAGAACCGCGAAATCCGCCGGGTGCTCGAACATCTCGGCCTGCAGGTCAATCGTCTGATCCGTCTGTCCTATGGACCCTTTGCCCTGGGCACCCTCGAGGTGGGTCAGGTGGAGGAGGTCGGTCCCCGGGTCATCCGCGAACAGCTGGCCGAACATATCCCGGCCGAGAATATGCCCAAGGGCGATCGTCCCCAGTTCACCGGGGTCGGCAATTCCACCGGCAAGCTCCGCCGCCAGGCGACGCCTCCCGGCCCCAACAAGGCCGCCCGCAGCCGGGCCGGCACCGGTGAGCCCCGGGTCAAGACAGAGTACAAGACCGGCTGGGCCACGCCCAAGATCGATCCGCCCCGCGGGCCTTCGCGTTCCAAGCGCAATGCCCCGCGTCCCGAGCGGTTCTCCCCCGGGGATTCCCCCAGGTCGGACGGTCCCCGCACGGATCGTCCCCGGACGCCACGTCCGGAAGGTCTGCGGTCTGATGCGCCCCGAACCGAAGGTACCAGACCCGAGCGGCCGAGACCCGCCGGCGCTGGCTTCAAGGGCCCTCGCCCCGAAGGCTTCCGGTCGGACGGTCCCCGCACCGATCGCCCCCGCGCCCCGCGTCCCGATGGTCCCCGCAGCGACGGTCCTCGCAGTGATGGGCCCAGGCCCGAGCGGCCCAAGTTCCGTTCTGACGGCCCGCGTTCTGACAAGCCCCGTGGTCCGCGCCCCGATGGGCCCCGTAGTGACGGCCCTCGTCCTGAGCGTCCGCGCAGCGATGGGCCCCGCAGCGATGGCCCGAGGCCGCCGCGCAAGGACGGGCCGCGTCCGCCGCCGCGTTCTGATGGTCCCCGTTCTGATGGTCCCCGTTCTGAGGGTCCCAGATCTGAGGCTCCAAGACCGCCCCGCAAGGACGGTCCGCCCCGCGCGGGTGGGCCCAAGCGCGCCGGGCCCGGCGGTGGCAAGCCCTTCGGGGCTGGTCGGCCAGCCGGTGGCAAGCCCTTTGCCGGGGGACCGCGTTCCGGTCCCCGGGGACCCAAGCGCTAGGTCGCCATGCGTATTGTTTCCGGCGATTTTCGCGGCAAGGCCCTGATGGCGCCTGACGGTCAGGCGACCCGGCCGACCTCGGACCGGGCCCGTCAGGCCATATTCAACATTCTCGACCACGCCCCCTGGGCAGAGGGTCTGGATGGGGTGCGGGTGATCGACCTCTTTGCCGGGTCCGGAGCCCTGGGTCTGGAGGCCCTGTCCCGGGGTGCGGCCTTCTGTCTGTTCGTCGAGACTGACGAGGCGGCCCGCGGTGCGATCCGCGAGAATGTCGATGCGCTTGGTCTGTTCGGACGCACCCGGGTCCATCGCCGGGATGCCACCGCCCTCGGGGCCCGTCCCGGGGCCGATGGTCCGCCCTTCGAACTGGCCTTTCTGGACCCGCCCTATGGCAAGGGTCTGGGGGAGGCCGCCCTTGCCTGTCTGGCGGCAGGCAACTGGCTGGCACCCGGAGCCCTGATCGTCTTTGAACGCGGCACCTCGGAAGCCCCCTTCAGCGTCCCGGGCTTCGAGCCCCTGGATGCTCGCGACTACGGCGCGGCACGGGTTCATTTCCTGCGTTTTGCCCCCCTTGACCCTCCCGCCGCGTGAGGCCTGATCCCTTTGCCGGTCAATACAGGCAAACAGGTTTCATCCATGCATACGGTCAGCGAGGTGGCGAAACTGTCCGGGGTCTCGATCCGGGCGCTTCACCATTATGACGAGATCGGCCTGCTGAAACCCTCGGTGACGGGGGCCAATGGCTATCGCTATTACGACCGTGACGCCCTGCTGCGCCTGCAACAGATCCTGGTTCATCGGGAACTGGGCTTGTCACTGGAGGAGATCGGCCGCGTCCTCGATGCGCCGGACTTCGACCGGGTGGCGACGCTCAAGGCCCACCGCCAGCACCTGAAGCAGCAGGCAGAGCGCTATGGACAGCTGGTCCGTACCCTGGATGAAACCCTCGCCGCTCTCGAAGGAAAGACCGGAATGAAGGACAAGAAACTGTTCAAGGGGTTCGACCCCAAGGCCCAGGCGAAACACGAGGCCTGGCTGGTGGACCGCTATGGCGGCGACATGAAGGACCAGGTCCGCGAGTCTCAGGCGGCCATCCAGGCGGCCGGGGCCAGCGAATTCGAGCGCATGCAGGCCGAGGTGGAGGGGCTGGAGGCCGAAATCGCCCAGGCCATGGCCCAGGGCCTGCCCGCCGACAGCGCTGCCGTCGGGGCCATTCTGAAGCGCCACAGCGCCTGGGTGGCGAGGTCCTGGAAGCGTCCCCTGACAGCCGAGGCCTATGCCGGTCTGGCCGGTGTCTATCAGGACAATCCGGACTTTCGCGCCCGTTACGAGGCCCGGGCTGCCGGACTGACCGACTATCTGGTGGCCGGGATGCTGGCCTATGCAGCGGAAGGCTTTTAACGCCGCCCGAACAGCCGCTCGATATCGGCGAGCTTCAGTTCCACATAGGTGGGGCGGCCATGATTGCACTGGCCGGAATGGGGGGTGACCTCCATCTGGCGCAGGAGGGCATTCATCTCCGGGGCGGTGAGGCGCCGACCGGCCCGGACCGAGCCATGGCAGGCCATGGTGGAACAGACCTCCTCCAGGCGCTCCTTCAGGGCCAGGGTCTGTCCGGTCTCTGACAGGTCATCAGCGATGTCGCGGATCAGGCCTGCCACATCGGTCTGGCCCAGCATAGCCGGGGTCTCGCGCACCAGAATGGCCCCTGGGCCAAAGGCCTCGACCATCAGACCCAGGGCCGCCAGTTCCTCGGCCCGGGCGGCTACCCGTTCAGCCTCGGCGGGATCCAGTTCCACCACCTCTGGCAGGAGCAGGACCTGACGGGCCACCCCGCCCTCTGCCATCTGGGCCTTCATGGTCTCATAGACCAGGCGCTCATGGGCCGCGTGCTGGTCGACCACGATCATTCCGTCCCGGGTCTGGGCGACGATATAGGTCTCATGGATCTGGGCCCGGGCCGCACCGAGGGGGAAGTCTACGGGGTCATGAACCGGCTGGGGCTCGGCAAAGGCCATGGGCTCAGCGCGGGCGGAGACTTCGCTCAGGCCCGGGATAGATTGAGGCGTGGGGGCCGAGACCGGCTGCCAGCCTCCCATCTGATAGGCCGAAAAGCCCTGGGCGCTGGGTTTGGGCACATAGCCATAGCCAGGGGTGAAGCCGGACAGGGCAGAGGTGGCGACCGTGGTGGCGGCCCTGTGGCCTGCGCCCGCCAGACTGTGCCTCAGCCCCGAGACAATCAGGCCCCGCACCAGGGACGGATCGCGGAACCTGACCTCGGCCTTGGCCGGGTGGACATTGACGTCCACCAGGGTGGGGTCGAGCTCGAGATAGAGGGCCACCAGGGGATGCCGATCCCGGGCCAGGAAGTCGGCATAGGCCCCTCGCAAGGCCCCCTGCAGCAGGCGGTCGCGCACCGGGCGGCCATTGACGAACAGGTACTGGTGGGCCGAATTGCCGCGATTGAAGGTGGGCAGGCCGGCAAAGCCGGTGAGGGTTACCCCGTCCCGCACATGGTGGATCTCCAGGGCGTTTTCTGAAAACTCCCGGCCCATAATGGCCGACAGCCGGGCCAGGCGTCCGGCGGGCCCAGCCTGCTCGGCGGGCAGGCGCAAGGTGCGCTTGCCATCCAGATCGAGGCTGAAGGCCACGGCCTCGTGGGCCATGGCCTGGCGCTTGATTTCTTCGGCAATGGCCAGGGCTTCGGAACGCTCCGACTTCATGAATTTCAGTCGGGCTGGCGTGGCATAGAAGAGGTCGCGGACCTCGACCCGGGCTCCATGGGGCCCAGGGAAGCCGGCCGGGGTGACGTCACCCACAGCACCACCCTCTACGAGGATGGAATGCGCATCGGCCTCGCCCTCGGCGCGGCTGGTAATGGTCAGGCGCGCGACTGAGCCTATGGAGGGCAGGGCCTCGCCGCGAAAGCCCAGGGTCAGGATATGGAGAAGGTCATAGTCCCCCATCTCGTCCGGGCCGAGCTTGGAGGTAGCGTGGCGTTCGATGGCCAGGGGCAGCTGGTCGGCTGCCAAACCCCTGCCATTATCCGCCACGAGAATGCGCCCCAGTCCCCCGCCATCGGCCTGGACCTCGATCGACGTCGCCCCCGCATCCAGGGCGTTCTCGACCAGTTCCTTCACCGCACTGGCAGGCCGCTCCACCACCTCGCCAGCGGCGATGCGGTTGACTGTTTCGGGGGGAAGGCGGCGGATGGGCATGGGTGTTCCGGGTCCAGCCTGTGACTATAGGACGATTCCGATGGGAGGCACCTTATGAGGGCCCTGACCTGGCTTATCCCCCTGATCCTGATGACCGGCACGGCAAAGGCCCAGGCGGTGGATCCCGATGCCTCCCTGGTGGAGGAACTGGTGGTCACGGCCCGCCTGCCGGGTCCGGCCTGGTGGAAGGTGTCTGACGCCGATTCCACTGTCTATGTCCTGGGGGTGCCCTCGGTGGTGCCCAAGGGCCTGGCCTGGGATCAGGCGGGAGTGGCCCGACGGATGGAGGGGGCAAACCGCGTGATCCTGCCCTTCAACCAGGTGGGGATCAGTCTGACCAAGGCCCCGGTGGCGGTGGTCGGGGTGCTGAGGCTGAGGTCAAAACTGCCCTATGAGGAAACCCTGTCGCCGTCGCTCAAGGCCCGCTTTGTCGCCGCCCGGACGGAGATGGGACAACCGGCCAGTCGCTATCGCTTCAACAATGGTCTGGTGGCCGGGATCATGCTGGCCGGGGATGGCCGCGAGGCGGTCCAGCTGACGGCGGCTGATCCGGGTAAGACCATCCGCCGTCTGGCCAAGGTGCGGAAGCTCAAGGTCGAGGAAAAGGTCTATGACCTCACCGCCCTGATGGGGCCTATGCTGAAGACCTCCCAGGCCGGACAGTTGGCTTGTCTGGAAGATGCCCTGGATGACGTGGAGGCCGGACCCGGCAATGTGCGCCGCGCCGCCAAGGCCTGGGCCGAGGGCGAGGTTCGCGCGGCCCTCAATGTGGAACGGGGCTTCGAGCGCTGCCTCCTGGCGGCCCCGGGCGCGCTGGCCTTCGATGCCCGGTTCAAGGCTGATCAGGCCGATGCCATAGCCCGGGCCCTGAAGGTGCCTGGCCATTCAGTGGCAGTGGTGCAGCTGAGGCCACTACTGGCGAAGGGCGGGGTTCTGGATCGTCTGAGGGATCAGGGCTTCGAGATCGAGACGCCGGACGCCGAATAGGCCCCCTCCGTCGCGCTTTCGCGCGCCACCTCCCCCAGAGGGGGAGGAATTAAACGGACCTAATCGCTCCCCCTTTGGGGGAGCTGTCAGCGCAGCTGGCTGAGGGGGATCAAAGACCGGGGAGCTTGATCTTGCCGCTGGACTTGCGG
>CAIYZB010000220.1 GCA_903930545.1 uncultured Alphaproteobacteria bacterium | reverse complement strand
GGCCGGCAGGGCCAGACTTGCGCCGACCAGGGCCATGAGACTGCGGCGGGACAACAGGTTCAGGGCTCCTGCCGGGCGGCCAGATCGCGGGCCGGGTCATAGTCGGACCTGGGATAGGCACGGCCTCGCTTGACCACCAGGGTCACGGTCTGCAGCGCCCTGAGGTCGCGGCTGGGGTCCTCAGCGACAAAGACCAGATTGGCCAGCTTGCCGGCTTCGAGAGTGCCGAAATCGGGATTGTGCGCAATGGACAGGGCCCCCACACGCGTTGCAGCGGTGATGGCCTGCAGGGGCGTTAACCCGGCCCTGGCGACCAGCAGATCCATCTCCTCCAGAACCGAGGGCCAGGCTCCTTCCGGCTCGGCAAAGCCATCCGTGCCGGTGGAGATCATCACCCCGGCCTTGCGGGCCTGGGCCGTCAGACGGGCTCCCAGGTCTCCGCTGCAATAGCCTCGCGCAGCCCCGGGACTGGCCGCTGCCCTGCGGTCCATGGCGTCATAGATGCGCAAGGTAGCATCAAGAATGGTCCCCTCCCGCGCCATGCGGGCGAGAAGCGGGGCGACGATCGGGCTGTCGGCCGCTGGGAAGCGCTTTTCATTCACCACCGCCCGACGATGATAAGCCTGGGGCATGGGATCGGCCCCCTCATAGGCCAGCATGCAGACATGGCTGACCACGTCTACTCCGGCGGCCAGGACCTCTGACGGACTGGCCGGAAAGACGGCACCATGGGCCCAGACGGCCAGACCCTGGCGGTGAGCCTCTGCCGTGATGGCCGCGACCCGTTCAGCCGGCAGGTTCGCATAGATCTTGATGGCCGTTGCCCCCGTGCCCCGGGCCATGGCGATGGCAAGCGGAAGGTCGGTGCTCTGGTCAACAGCCTGCATCCAGGCGGTCTTGCCAGCCACCGCCCCTTGGGTGACCGCATGGGTGCGCGGGTCTTCGAAGAATGAGGGGCCGGCCATCAGGGCGGCAAAGTAGATGTCGGGCCCGGCGATCTCGCCGATGCGGGAGGCGCGGGCGAGATCGGCCACCTGTCTCAGGTCATCGGCCATGTCCCGCACGGCCGTGACCCCGCCATAGAGATCCCGGCGCATCTGGGCCTCGGCGAAGGGGCGATTGGGCGGGGTGGCGAGATGTTCGTGACTGTCGATCAGGCCAGGAAGGACGAAACGTCCCTGCCCTGCCTCGACCTTGGCCCCCTCCGGCACCGGTTGACCGGTAGGCCGGATGGCAAGGATGCGCTCACCCTGGATCAGCAGGTCCTGTCCCGGGCGTGGCGGACCGCCCAGGCCGTCAATGACGGTGACATTGCGATAGAGAGTGACCGGTGCCTCCCCCGCCAGGGCGGTGGAGGACAGCAGTATCAGACAGAGGGAGATCAGGACTCGGACCATGGCCCGAGCCTAACCCGTCTGACGCTCAGGCGGAAACGCCTCAGCGCGGGAGCTTGGACGCCCCCATGAGGAAGGCATCGACCGCCTGGGCGCACTGACGGCCCTCACGGATCGCCCAGACCACCAGGGATTGGCCACGCCGCATGTCGCCGCAGGAGAAAATGTTGGGCGAGGAGGTCTTGTAGTCGTTCACATTGGCCCGGACATTGCCGCGGGGATCCAGCTCGACCCCGGCCTGGGTGAGGAAGTTGTCCTTCTTCGGACCGACAAAACCCATGGCCAGCAGGACCAGGTCGGCCTTGATCACGAACTCGCTGCCAGCGATTTCCTGCATGGTCTGACGGCCATCAGGGCCGGCAACCCATTCAAGACGCACGCATTCCACGCCCTCGACCCGACCATTAGAGCCGATGACCCGCTTGGTGGCCACGGCGAAGTCCCGCTCGCAGCCTTCTTCGTGGCTGGAGGAGGTGCGCAGCTTCAGCGGCCAATCCGGCCAGGTCATGGACTTGTTCTCGCGGGCCGGCGGCTGGGGCATGATTTCCAGCTGGGTGACCGAGGCCGCCCCATGACGGTTGGAGGTGCCGATGCAGTCAGAGCCGGTGTCACCACCGCCAATGACCACCACATGCTTGCCCGTGGCCGAGATGGCCCCCTTGGGCGCGGCGCGGAGTTCGTCGTCCCCGGCATTGCGCTTGTTCTGGGGCACCAGGAATTCCATGGCGTAGTGGACGCCCGCCAGCTCACGGCCGGGGATTTCCAGGTCGCGGGGGTTCTCGGCTCCACCAGCCATGACCAGGACGTCATAGTCATCCAGCAGACGCTGGACGGAGACATTGACCCCGATCTCCATATTGGTGCGGAAGATCACACCCTCGGCGTCCATCTGCTGAACGCGACGGTCGATGAGGTGCTTTTCCATCTTGAAGTCAGGAATGCCGTAGCGGAGCAGGCCACCGATCCGGTCATTCTTTTCGAAGACCGTAGGGGCATGGCCGGCGCGGGCCAGCTGTTGGGCGCAGGCGAGGCCGGCAGGGCCGGAGCCCACGACTGCGACGCGCTTGCCCGTGCCGCGAGGCGACATCTGCGGCTTGATCCAGCCTTCTTCCCACCCGCGATCAACGATCTGGCACTCGATGGTCTTGATGGTGACCGGGGTGTCGACGATGTTGAGAGTGCAGGCCGCTTCACAGGGCGCGGGGCAGACCCGGCCGGTGAATTCGGGGAAATTGTTGGTGGATTGCAGGTTTTCCAGGGCCTGAACCCACTGCTCCTTATAGACCAGATTGTTGAAATCCGGGATCTGGTTGTTCACCGGGCAGCCTTGGTGACAGAAGGGAATGCCGCAGTCCATGCAGCGAGACGCCTGTTTGGTCAGGTCGGCCACCGGCAGGGGGTGGACGAATTCCTTCCAGTTCCGCAGGCGGGACTGGGGATCAACATAGCCACGATCCTGACGATCGACTTCGAGGAAACCGGTGGGCTTGCCCATCTTTTTACTCCGTACTCGACTTATTCTGCGGCCACGGCAGCCGCGCCGGAGCGCTCGGCAGCCATGTCGATGAGGGCGCGACGATAGTCCTTGGGCATGACCTTCACGAAGGCCTTCACCGAGGTTTCCCAGGTGTCCAGGACCTCGGCCGCCCGTTTGGATCCCGTATGCAGGTGGTGACGTTCCACCAGGATCCGGAGGCGTTCGGCGTCGAAGCGCAGCATGTCGCCCATGCCATTGTCCTCGACCGAGACCGAGCGCTGGCGGGGGCGGAAGGCCTCATCAGCCGGGTTGGCTTCACCCGCAGGCTCCACACCTTCGACATCGACCATGGCCATGTTGCACAGGGCGCGGAACCGGCCCTTGGGGTCATAGACATAGGCCACGCCACCGGACATGCCGGCCGCGAAGTTACGGCCCGTATCGCCCAGGACCACAACGGCACCGCCCGTCATGTATTCGCAGCCATGGTCACCCAGGCCCTCGACCACGGCCACGGCCCCGGAGTTGCGGACGGCGAAGCGTTCGCCGGCCACACCCTGGAAATAGGCCTCACCGGCAATGGCACCATAGAGGACCGTATTGCCGACAATGATGTTCTCAGTGGGATCACGGTGGGCACCGCCCGCAGGCTGACGCACCACCACGCGACCACCCGACAGCCCCTTGCCGACATAGTCATTGGCATCGCCGGTCAGTTCCAGGGTGACGCCCCGGGCCGCAAAGGCACCGAAGCTCTGACCCGCCGTGCCGGAGAAATTGAGGCGGATGGTGTCCTCCGGCAGGCCGGCATGACCAAAGGCCTTGGCCACTTCGCCGGATAGCATGGCCCCCACGGTGCGGTTGATGTTCTTGACCGTG
>CAIYZB010000219.1 GCA_903930545.1 uncultured Alphaproteobacteria bacterium | reverse complement strand
GTCGATCGCGCCAAGGGCTGAGGTTGCCCCCTCCGTCACGCTGACGCGTGCCACCACCCCCTAAGGGGGAGGAATTGTTCAGAGCCAATTGCTCCCCCTTAGGGGGAGCTGTCAGCGAAGCTGACTGAGGGGGGCTGTTTCGCACCTGACAAGTGCAGGATTCTGCCGTCAGATGGGGGCATGAAACCCCAGATCCTCGCCCTTCTTGCCGCCCTCACCCTGGCCTCTGGTGCCCAGGCGGCGACCCATGACCTGATCATCCGCAACGCCATGATCTATGACGGATCGGGCAGCCCCCCCTTTGCCGGCGAGATTGCCATCGACGGTGACCGGATCACGGCCCTCGCACCCCATGTTTCCGGCAAGGCCCGCAAGGTCATTGATGCCGGCGGCAAGGCGGTGTCGCCCGGCTTCATCAACATGCTCAGCTGGGCCACTGAAAGCCTGATCGCCGATGGCCGGGGCCTGTCGGAACTGAAACAGGGCATAACCCTTCAGGTCATGGGGGAGGGGACCTCCATGGGCCCTATCTCGCCGGAGATGAAGGCCCGCGAGACCCGCCGGATGGGGGACATAAAGTATGACATCACCTGGTCCAGCCTTGATGACTATCTCACCACCCTGACCGCCCGGGGCATTGCCCAGAACGTCGCCAGCTTTGTAGGGGCGGCGACGGTGCGGGAATATGTCCTGGGGGAGGGGGATGTGGACCCCACCCCGGAGCAGCTGGCCCAGATGCGAAAGCTGGTGGTCACGGCCATGGAGGGCGGTGCCCTGGGTGTAGGCTCGTCCCTGATCTATGCTCCGGCCAACTATGCCGAGACCCCGGAACTGATCGCGCTGGCCACCGATGCCGGGCGTTGTGGCGGGATCTATATCAGCCACATGCGGTCGGAGGGCGACCGGCTGCTGGAAGCCATAGACGAGCTGATCGAGATTTCAGCGAGGTCCGGGGCCCCGGCGGAGATCTATCACCTGAAGGCCGGAGGACGGCCCAACTGGCCGAAGATGGACCTGGCCATTGCCCGGATCGAGGCCGCCCGCGCCCAGGGCCACCGGATTACGGCGGACATGTATACCTATACGGCGGGCTCGACCGGCCTGGATGCCGCCATGCCCCCCTGGGTCCAGGCGGGTGGCGTCGAGGCCTGGATTGCCCGACTGAGGGATCCCGCCACCCGGGCAAAGGTCATTGGCGAGATGCGCGAGACCAGGCCGCGGTTCGAGAACCTCTATATCCATGCCGGGGCCGAGGGGACCCTGCTGGTCGGCTTCAAGAACCCCGCCATGAAGGGTCTCACCGGCAAGACCCTGGCAGAGGTGGCAATGGCCCGGGGTGTCTCGCCGGAGGATGCCGCCATCGACCTGGTGATCGAGGACGGGTCCCGGGTCCAGGTGGTCTATTTCCTGATGTCAGAGGACAATGTCCGCAAGCAGACCGCTCTGCCCTGGATGAGCTTTGCCTCCGATGCCTCGGCACAGGCCCCGGAAGGGGTCTTTCTCCAGTCCAGCACCCATCCCCGGGCCTATGGCAATTTCGCCCGCCTGTTGGGGAAATATGTGCGGGAGGAAAAGACCACGACCCTTACCGATGCGGTCCATCGCCTGACCTCCATGCCGGCCCGGAACCTGGGTCTGCATGACCGGGGCGAACTGAAGGTCGGCTATTTTGCGGACCTCGTGATCTTCGATCCCGCGACCATTGCCGATCATGCTGAATATGCCGCACCGAGGCAGTTCTCCACCGGGGTCAGTGAGGTCATCGTCAATGGCAAGCTGGTCCTGGCGGGCGGGGAGCCTACAGGCGCGGCAGCGGGCCAGGTGGTGCGGGGACGCGGATGGACCGGCTGGTCCGACGGCGGCTGCCGCGACAGTGCCAAGGCCTGGAGCTGGGCATGGTAGGCGTGAATGAAATCAGCCGGCTGGGTGCACGGCTTCATGCCCTGACTCACGTCTTTGATCCCCCCCTCGGCGCGGGGAATGGCCCCAGCTTTGTGGTCAAGGACCTCATTGATGTGGCGGGTATACCCACGGGCGGCGGCGGTGTTGTGCCTGTGGACCCGAACCCGGTCCGTCATGCGGCCTGCGTCCAGTCCTTGCTGGATGCCGGTTGGCAGGCCGTGGCCAAGACCCACACGGTGGAACTGGCCTATGGAGGTTGGGGAACCAATCGCGCCGTCGGGGCCCCTTGGAACCCATGGGACGCTCAGGTCCATCGCATACCAGGTGGCTCCTCCAGCGGATCGGCGGTCAGTGTCGCCGCGGGTCTCTGTGATCTTGGCCTTGGCACCGATACCGGCGGCTCGATCCGGATGCCGGCCTCGGCCTGCGGCATTGTCGGGCTGAAGCCGGGCAGGGGGCTGGTGCCCCTCGATGGGGTCCATGACCTGGCCCCCAGCCTCGATACAGTCGGCACCCTGGCCCGTTCGGTAGATGTCGCGGCCCGGGGGCTTGAGATCATTGCCCGGGGCGGCAGCCGCGGCGGGTTTTCGGCTAGCTCTGCCATGGCCCTCGAAACCCGAGGCTGGGCCGTGGCTGCCCTCAGCCTTGAAAGCCTCGGAGCCGTCGATGCCGATGTGGCGGTGGCCTATGTCGAGGCCATCGAGCAGTTGAGGGGGGCAGGTGTCAGCGTGAGATTTGTCACCTCGCCCCGGCCACTGGAGGACTATTTCGCCCCAAATGGCATCCTGATCTCCGGTGAGGGCTGGCGCATTCGTGGGGCCCATATCGAGGCCAATCGCGCGGTCATGGATCCCTGGGTAGTCAAACGCTTCGAGATCGGGCGGGACATCTCCGACGCCGACCTGGCCGCCGCCCAGGCCCGACGGCAGGCGGACCAGGCCGAGTTCCATGCCTGGCTCGGCGGGTTCAGGGCCACGGTCTCTCCCACGACCCCCATGGGGGCTCCGCCCATTGACGAGGTTGAGGAGCAGGGCTCAGCCTTCAGCCGCTTCACCCGGGCCGCCAACTATCTGGATCTGCCCGCCGCGAGCCTGCCCTGCGGGCTCTCGTCCGATGGCGTGCCCATGGGCTTCCAGATCATGGCCAATCCGGCGGATGAGACGTCCATGGTGGCCCTGGCCGCGACCTATGAGCGGGTATCCGGCTGGAACGACCGCCGGCCGGATCTATCTGGCTTTGCGACCTAGGCGGCGTCGATGGTCACGCGGCGCATGTGGCGCCTCTGACCCGGATAGTCATTGAGGGCAAAGTGCCAGACCGAGCGGTTGTCCCACATGGCCACCGCCCCCGGGCTCCAGGTGAAGCGGGTGGTGAAGGCCTCATAGCGGGAATGCTCGAACAGGAAGTCCAGCAAGGGCTTGGACTCCCGCTTGGACCAACCGTCAAATCGCTCGGTGAAGGCCGGATTGACATAGAGCGCCCGACGCCCGGTTTCCGCGTGGGTCAGCACCACGGGGTGAATGTATTCCCCGGTTACCCCCTCGGCCTCAGCCACGACCATGGACGAACGCTTCTGGGCTGAGTGCCCCTTGGCGGAATACTCCCGGCCCGCAGAATGGACGCCGTTCAGGCCGTCCAGAACGGCTTTCAGCCCGGGGGTCAGGGCCTCATAGGCAGCCGCTTGACTGGCAAACAGGGTATCTCCGCCCCAATCGGGGATCTCGATGGCATGGAGGATCGAGGCAATGGCCGGGCGTTCCAGGAAACTCATGTCCGAATGCCAGCCGCCGCCGAAATTGGTGCGGTCCTGGGGTTCCTTGATGACCTCCATCACCTCGGGAAAATCCGCCATTCCAGCGACATAGGGGTGGATGTTCAGGGGCCCGAAGCGACGGCCAAAGGCTCGCTGCTGATCAGGGCTCAGGGCCTGGTCGCGGAAGAAGATGACCTGATGGTCCACAAAGGCCTGACGGATCTCGGCGATCTGGGCGTCGCTGAGGGGGCCTGCCAGGTCGACGCCGGACAGTTCAGCGCCAAGGGCCCCCGCCGTCTTGCGGATCTGCAGTGTCATGATCTCTGTCTCCCGTTGTCGGCAATGGGCCACGGCCCGGTCACGGTTTCAAGCGCGGCGGAGCCGATTTGGCCGATGACAGCCCCCCATCGGTCCGATAAGCCGCTGCCCAGGAGGCACCACATGAACACTGAACAAGTCCTGGACGAATTCCGCGCCGCAGGCGCCCTCCGCGAAGGTCATTTCGTGCTGTCCTCCGGTCTCCATTCCGGCACCTTCCTGCAGAAGAACCTGGTCTTCCAGTATCCCGATCGCACCGAGCGCCTCTGCAAGGCCCTGGCGGCCAAGATCCGCGAGGCCGTTGGCGAGGTGGACCTGTGCATTTCCCCCGCCGTAGGCGGCATCATCCCCGGCTATGAGACGGCCCGGCATCTCGGCGTGCCCTCCCTCTATGTCGAGCGTGAGGACGGGAAGTTCAAACTGCGCCGCGCCTTTTCCATCCCTCCCGGTGCCCGGATCGCCATGGTGGAGGATATCGTCTCCACGGGCCTGTCCTCCCGCGAATGCGTCGAGGCCATCCAGGCGGCCGGCGGCAATGTCGTGGTGGCCGCCTGTATCGTTGACCGCTCAGGTGGCCGAGCCGATCCCGGCGCGCCCTTTGTCGCCCTGGCCCGGCTGGACGTTCCTGCCTGGCCCGCCGACCAGCTGCCCCCCGAACTGGCCGCCATCCCCATCGAGGACCCGGGCAGCCGGAGGCTGCACGGATGAGCCTGCTGCGTCTGGGGGTGAATATCGACCACGTGGCGACCATCCGGAACGCCCGTGGAGCCGACTATCCGGATCCGGTGCGGGCCGCGGAACTAGCCATGGCCGCTGGTGCGGACGGGATCACGGCCCACCTGCGGGAGGACCGTCGCCATATCTCGGATTCCGATATCGAGGCCCTGGCGGTCATCACCCGCAAACGCGGCCGGCCCCTCAACTTCGAGATGGCGGTGACCGCCGAGATGGAGACCATCGCCCTGCGTCATCGGCCCCACGCCATCTGCCTGGTGCCGGAACGCCGCGAGGAGGTCACCACAGAAGGGGGCCTCGACGTGGCCGGTGGCCATAACAGCATCACGCCCCTGGTGGCGCGCCTGGCTGCCGCCGGAATGCGGATTTCCTGCTTTGTGGATGCCGATCCGGTCCAGATCGCGGCGGCCAAGGCGGCAGGTGCCCAGGTGGTGGAACTCCACACCGGGGCCTATTGCGATGCGGTGCGCGAGGGCTCGCCCCTGGCGGCCGGGTTGCTGGAAAAGCTCAGTGCCTCAGCACGCGCGGCCCATGAACTGGGCCTCGAGGTCCATGCCGGACATGGGATCGATTTCGAGACGGTGAAGCCCATCGTCGCCATCCCCGAGATCATGGAACTCAATATCGGTCACTTCATGATCGGTGAGGCCATCTTTACCGGCCTGGCTCCGGTCATCCAGCGGATGCGAGCCCTGATGGACGAGGCCCGGGGAGTTTGATCATCGGGATCGGGTCTGACCTGTCCGACATCCGCCGGATCCAGAACAGTCTGGACCGGTTCGGCGAGCGGTTCACCAACCGGGTCTATACCGAGATCGAGCGCACCCGCTCGGAGCGCAAGCCGGATCGTGCGGCCTCCTATGCCAAGCGGTTTGCGGCCAAGGAGGCCTGCGCCAAGGCCCTGGGGACGGGGATCCGCCGCGGGGTCTTCTGGCGGGATATGGGTGTGGTGAACATGCGTTCGGGCCAGCCCACCATGGCGCTCACCAATGGGGCCCTGGAGCGTCTGAATGCCATCATTCCCGAGGGCATGAAGCCGGTCATCCACCTGTCCCTGACCGATGACCACCCCTATGCCCAGGCCTTTGTGATCATCGAGGCTGTGCCCCTCTAGGGCTTAGCGAACCGGGCCTGGATGCGGGGCCAGAACAGGTTCAGGGCCAGGCCGCTCAAGACCAGAAGGGCGGCCTCCAGCTTCCAGGGCGGAAGGGATTCCCCCAGGAACAGGGCCGAGGCCCCCATGCCAAAGACCGGGACCAGGGTAGACATCGGCGCCACGGTGGCTGCCGGATAACGCGACAGCAGATAGCCCCAGGCGGCATAGCCGAACAGGGTATTGCCCACCGACTGCCAGAGCACCGCCGCCCAGGTTCCGAGATCGGCGGTCGCCACACCATTGATCATGGCCGTGGGCCCCTCCACCACAAGGGCGAGGATCAGGAGGGGTGGCACCGAGAACAGGCTCGACCAGATGACATAGGCCAGCATATTCACCTGACCCGCCGCGCGGGAAAAGGTATTGCCGCCCGCCCAGCTGGCCGCTGCGAACAGGACGAGGCCGAGGCCCAGGGCGGTCACCTCGGCATTGGTGTGGAGCATGATGATCCCGAGACCAAGGGCCGCAAGCGCAAGGGCCACGCCCTGGAAGGCACGAAGGCGTTCCCGGCTGAGCCACATGGCCAGGCCGATGGTGAAGAAGACCTGGGTCTGGACGACCAGGGAGGCGAGCCCGGGGGAGATGAAGCCGCTCATGGCAATATAGAGAATTCCGAACTGCCCCAGCCCGATCAGGACCCCATAGGCGGCCATGTTCCACCAGGGCACGGCGGGCCTGCGAATGAAGAAGATGGCCGGCAGCAGGGCGAAGGTGAATCTCAGGGTGGCGAAGGTCAGGGGCGGCAGATCATCAAGGCCCAGACGAATGACCACGAAATTGGTCCCCCACACCGCCACAACGGCGAGGGCGAGCAGGAAATGGGGCAGGGGCAGGGTCGTTCTGGACATGGCCCGCTATAGCCCAGCCCGGTGTGAACCATAAGAGCGCAGGCGACCGGACACCGTCACAAATATAACATGCTCAATATGAGTAACGCTGTTCGCTACTGCCAGGCGAACTGTGCGAGACCCTGCCCCAATCAAGTTTTGCGTCCAGTTTCAGGGTTTCAAATGGCGTTAACACCGATCACGACCGCGACCTATCATTTCGAGACCATCACGGCCGCCCAGGCCCTGGCCATCACCAGCAATGACAATATCCTGTTTGACGGGGGTCCGGCCTCCAGCGCCACGGTTGCCTATATTGCGGCAACGGCCACGGTTCCGGAACTGATCGCAGTAACCTATGCGGGCCGCACGGTCCTGTTCGCAACGACCATCGCCTCGACCAGCTTCTCGGCCAACCTCGTGTTCGGCGATGGCTCGACCCTGATCATCGGCTCGTCCAGCGACGAGGTCCTGGCAGACAACGACCAGAATGCTGCAATTCTCTCAGGCAGCGACGCCCTGTTCGGTGGGGCGGGCAATGACGGCCTGCTGGGCTTCAACGGCAATGATGTCATCCAGGGTAACCAGGGCAACGATGTCATAGACGGCGGCAATGGCAATGACACCATCTTCGGCGGCCAGGACAATGACACCATCCTGACCGGGTCCGGCGTCAACTGGGTCAATGGCAACCGCGGCAATGACGAGATCACCGGCGGCAACGGCAATGACATGCTGCTGGGTGGGCGCGACAATGACACCCTCACCGGCGGTGGCGGTCTTGACGTCCTGAACGGCAATCTCGGCAATGACAGCGTCCAGGGCGGCAGCAAGGCTGACAGCCTGCTGGGCGAAGGCGGCAACGACACCCTGGACGGTCAGGGTGGGGCCAACACCATGGACGGCGGCGACGGTAACGACACCATCTATGCCGAGTCCGACGGTAATCTTGTCCGTGGCGGCAATGGCAACGACGTCATCGAAGTCGGTGCTGGCGGCGCTGGCGGCAACACCGTCTTTGGCGATACCGGAAACGACGAAATCTGGGTCGCGTCCTCGGCCTCTGACACCGTCTTCGGCGGTGCGGGTGATGACAGCATCTCCGGCTCGTCCGAGCTGGACCTGGACCTCGGTGACACCCTCAACGGCGAAGCCGGTAACGACGAGATCGAAAGTGGCGTCGGCAATGACGTCATCTCGGGCGGCGAGGGCGACGACTACATCGACGCCTATCAGGGTGATAACCTGATCGATGGCGGCAATGGCAATGACGAGATCCTGGCCGATGACGGCGACGACACCATCAATGGCGGCGCCGGTAATGACTCGATCGATGCCGACTATGGCGACAATGTTGTCGATGGCGGTGCCGGCAATGACTTGGTCTATGGCCAGGACGGCGACGACCGGTTCCTCGGCGGGGCCGGGAACGACTATCTGGACCTGGGAGCCGGTGACAACACGGCCTCAGGTGGGGACGGCAATGATGTCATCGCCTCGAGCGAGGGTAATGACACGGTCGCCGGCGACGCGGGCAATGATGTCATTGTCGATTTCGGCGGCAAGAACCTCCTCGATGGCGGGCTGGGCAATGACCAGGTCGCGGGCGGCGAGGGCAAGGACAACGTCACCGGTGGCGAGGGCAATGACACGGTCGGCGGCTTTGGGGGGGATGACACGGTCAGCGGTGGCGCTGGCAATGACAGCGTCCTCGGCGGCTCCGGCATCGACATCCTGACGGGCGGCACCGGCGATGACACCCTCAGCGGGGGTGCGGGCAAGGATTCCCTGTCCGGTGGCGCGGGGGCCGACCTGTTTGTCACCCTGGCGCAGACCTCCTCGACCACGGGCGGGCAGGGCGATGTGATCAGTGACTGGGACAGCAGCGACGGCCTGATCTTCGGCACCGGAGAAGTCGAGACCGGGACCTATGTCGAGACCGTGGCCAGCGACTATGCAACGGCCCTGTCCCTGGCCAATAACGCCATTGCCGGTGGTGGCATCGACTATGTGGTCGTGCAGATCGGTGCCAATGTGGTGGTCTTCGCCGACTCCGCCGGTGACAACGGCACGTCAGATGATGCGGTGGTCCTGGCCAATAGGACGCTTGCGGACATCTCCATCGACAATCTGGGCCTGCCCCTTGCGCGCCAGCTGCTTGGTGGCAACGGCAATGACGAGATCATCGGTGGCAACTACAACGACACCATCTCCGGTGGCGCTGGTGACGACCTGTTGTCTGGTGTGGATGAGAGTGAGCTGTTCGGCGACAAGCTTCTTGTAAAGGCAATCAGGAAGGACCTGTTCGAGGAGCCCTTCCGCGAACGGGTCAACTCCCGCGACCTGCTCAATGGCGGCGACGGCAATGACACCCTGAACGCCGGCAATGGTGACAGCACTCTTGATGGCGGCAATGGAGCCGACCAGCTGAATGGCTGGGACGGCGATGACGTCCTGCGCGGCGGTGCCGGCAATGATGTGCTGCAGGGTGCCTATGGGGATGACACCCTTTCGGGCGGCGCTGGCGCCGACACCATGGCTGGCAATAACGGCTATGACTACGACGCCGATGTCTTCAGTTTCAGTCCTGGCGACAGTGCCGCGACCTATGACGGGGCCGTTGATGTGATCGAGAATTTCTCGTCCAGCAGCCGGATCGTCTTCACCGGCGGGCTACTTGGCGGTGCCTATGAAGAAAGCGGGAGCACCCAGTCCGCAGCCTCCGCCCAGGCGGCGGCCGATGCCGGCAACTGGGATGTCTATGTTTCGTCGGATGGCGAGGACGTCTGGGCCTTCGTTGATATCGACAGCAACGACACCGTGGACCTTGTGATCAAGTTCACCGGCTCAAGCCTGTCAGACATCAGCGCCGACAGCTTCGGGATCGGGGCTGGATAACCACCCTCCGACGGGGTCACCCGCCGGAACTCTCCAGGGGCCGCCCTTTCGCCGGGGCGGCTCTTTTTTGTCTGGGCGCTAGGGTCGTGGGAATATCAACAATACCCGATATAGGCATTCGAAATAAGTAATCATAACGGGTAAAAATTATCTAATATAAGTAATTTACTCTCGCCTTGATCAATACGGTTGTCAAAATGAGTAATAAACTACCCGAAATGTTGTCTGTATTATCTTTTATTCAATCTGGTGGAGAAAAAGACTGAAATAGATTTCGGAACTCATAATTTGCCTCTCAGACCTATAGCGACGTCCTGGGGGGCATCATGGCCAATACGACTTATCAGTTCAGCACTATCACGGCGGCTCAGGCCCAGACCGTTGGGGCTACCGACACCATCATCTTCAGCGCCGGCCCGGCTTCTGCCGCGACCGTCGTCTATGTTCCGGCGACTGCGCTTACGACCGACCAGATCGTCATCACCTATGGCGGTATCTCGGTCAGCTTCGCCGTCGGCGTCGCTGCCACGGCCAATGCCGGCAACCTGATCTTCCCGGACAGCTCGCAGCTGTTCATCGGCACCTTTTCGTCCGACCCGCTGGTTGCGGTCGTCAACGACACCTTCACCTGGACGGGCTCCAGCGATGCCATGTTCGGTGGCACGGGCGACGACACCCTGAACGCCGGCAACGGCAACAACACCCTCCAGGGCAACCAGGGCAATGACGCCCTGAGCGCTGGCACGGGCAATGACACGGCCTATGGTGGCCAGAACGACGACACCATCGCCCTCAGCTCCGGCAACAATTTCGGCCAGGGTAACAAGGGCAATGACACCCTCACGGCCGGCTCGGGCAACGACACCCTGCTGGGCGGTCGCGATGACGACAGCATCTCCGGCGGCGGCGGCACCGACTTCCTGAACGGGAACCTCGGTAACGACACCCTGACCGGCGGTTCTGGCGTTGACACCATCTTTGGTGAAGACGGCGACGACATCATCGACGGCGCTGGCGGTGCCAATGTCATCGACGGCGGCGCTGACAATGATGCGATCACGGCCTCGACCGGCAGCAACAACATTCTGGGCGGTTCCGGCACGGACACCATCACCACGGGTGTTGCCGCCAACCCGGCCAGCATCGGCAACAACACCGTCGACGGCGGTTCCGGCAATGACGCCATCACCTCCAACGGTTCGGGTTCTGACTCGATCTTCGGCGGCAGCGGCAATGACTCCATCAATGCCACGGCTGGCGGCGCTGACGCCGTGAGCGGCGGCACGGGCAATGACGTGATCAACACCAGCGCCAGCGCTGACACCGTCACCGGCGATGATGGCAATGACACCATCGATGGTGGTGCCGGTGCCAACACCCTGTCCGGCGGCAATGGCGATGACAGTGTCACCGCCGGCTCGGACAATGACACCATCCTCGGCGATGCTGGCAATGACTCCATCGCGGCTGGCAATGGCGTGAACAATGTCGACGGTGGCGCTGGTAATGACAGCATCCTGTCAGGCAGCGGCAACGACACCATTCTCGGTGGCGACGGCAATGACGCCGTTGTCGACGCGGGCGCTGGCAATGACAGTGTCCAGGGCGGCGCCGGCAATGACCTCCTCCAGGACGTGAGCGGCGGCAACGATACGGTCGACGGCGGCGCTGGCAATGACACGATCTTTGATGTTGGCGGCGGCAACGATGTGATCAGCGGCGGTGAAGGCGATGACTCCATCCTCGTCTCCGGCGGCACGGTCTATACCCTCGACGGTGGGGCCGGTAACGATCAGATCATCGGTGGCTCTGCCTTTGACGTCATCACCGGCGGCACGGGCGACGACATCCTCATTGGCTTCTCCGGCAAGGACACCCTGTCCGGCGGTGCCGGTTCCGACGTCTTCGTCTTCAGCGGCTCTGACTCAAATCCGGTCGGTGGTCTTTCCGACATCATCACGGACTGGTCTGCGGAAGATGGCCTGTCCTTCGGCAGCCCCGGCACCAATGCCAACTATGTCGAGATGACCGGCGTGACCTCCTTCGTGGAAGCCAAGGCCATTGCCGACGCCCAGATCGCCGGCGGCATTGTCAATGTCGTGGCCGTCCAGGTCGGTGCCGATGTGGTTGTCTTCGGTGACAGCAGCGGCGACGACGGCAGCGCAGACTCCGCAGTGGTTCTGGTCGGCAAGACCCTGAACGACATCTCGGTTGCCAACATCATCTAGGCTCACGCCTGGCTGATAACTCCGGGAGGGCCGCCTTTTCGCCAGGGCGGCCCTTTTCGATTCCGCATTCTGTCTAGCGGGCGAGGTGATTTAATAATGATATTGTCAAATTCAAATAAAATGAATTGAGTATTAAACTACC
>CAIYZB010000218.1 GCA_903930545.1 uncultured Alphaproteobacteria bacterium | reverse complement strand
GGGCTATCTGGCGGGATTCATCCTGGCTGGGGGCCTCTGCGGCTGGCTGATCCAGAGGCGGGATGGCCGAAAGCTGAGCGCCCTGATGTCCAGCTTCCTGCTGGCCCATCTGATTATCCTGACCCTCGGGTTCTTCTGGCTGAGCCTGAAGATCGGCCCGCAGGACGCCTTCAGCGGAGGGGTTGCCCCCTTTGTTTGGGGCGCAGGCCTGAAATCCATCCTGGCCACCGCCTGCGTGAAGCTGGTGCTCGCCCGACTGACCCCTGAGCGTCCGATCCGATGAAATTCCTCGACGAGTGCAAGATCTATCTCCGATCCGGCAACGGAGGCGGCGGAGCCGTCTCTTTCCGGCGGGAGAAATACGTCGAATATGGCGGCCCTGACGGCGGCGATGGTGGCAATGGCGGCGATGTCTGGATCGAGGCCATGGACGGGCTCAATACCCTGATCGACTTCCGCTACAAGCAGCACTTCAAGGCCGGGACCGGCATCCACGGCATGGGCCGCAACCGTCACGGGGCGGCCGGTGAGGATGTGGTCCTGAGGGTTCCCGTCGGCACCCAGATCCTCGAAGAGGACAAGGAAACCCTGATCGTCGACATGGACCAGGCCGGCCAGCGTCTGCTTCTGCTGAAAGGGGGCAGTGGCGGCTGGGGCAATGACCGGTTCAAGGGCCCCATCAACCAGGCCCCGAAACACGCCAATCCGGGTCTGGATGGCGAGGAAAAGTGGATCTGGCTGCGGCTGAAGCTGATTGCCGATGTCGGGCTTGTGGGTCTGCCCAATGCGGGCAAGTCCACCTTCCTGGCCGCCGCCAGTGCCGCGCGTCCCAAGATCGCCGACTATCCCTTCACCACGCTTGCGCCCAATCTGGGCATGGTGGACCTGTCGTCCAATGAGCGTTTCGTCCTGGCCGATATTCCCGGCCTGATCGAGGGGGCCTCGGAAGGGGCCGGTCTCGGGGTCCGCTTCCTGGGTCATGTGGAACGCACCGCCGTCCTGATCCATCTGGTGGACTGCACCCAGGATGACGTGGTCGGGGCCTGGCAGACCGTGCGTCACGAACTGGAGGCCTATGGCGAGGAACTTGGCGACAAGACCGAACTTCTGGCCCTGAACAAGGTCGATGCCTTGGACGAAAGCACGCTGGCCATGCAGCGGGATGCCCTTGAGGAAGCCTCAGGCCAGCCTGTGCGGCTGATTTCCGGGGTCGCGGGCACAGGGGTCGTGGACATCCTTCGCGATGCCTATGGCCTGGTGCGCGACCGCAAGGCTGCGGCTGCCCGCGCCAGTGGTGAGGTCGAGCCGGACTGGGCACCGTGAGTGGCCTGACCAGCGCCCGCCGCGTCGTCGTCAAGCTGGGCTCTGCCCTGATCATCGGCGAGGACGGGGCGCCGGACCGCGCCTGGATGGCTGCCTTTGCCCAGGATGTCGCGCGCCTAAGAGCCAGGGGCCAGCAGGTCATGCTGGTCTCCTCCGGGGCTGTAGCCCTGGGGCGCAAGCGTCTGAAGTTCGGCCGTCGGGCCCTGACCCTGCCGGAAAAGCAGGCTGCCGCTGCAGCCGGCCAGTCGGCCCTGATGAGGGCCTGGGAGGAGGCCCTGGAACCTCATGGCGTCATTGCGGCCCAGGTCCTGCTCACCCGCGACGACACCGAGGTCCGCAGCCGCTGGCTCAATGCCCGGGCCACGATGGAGACCCTTATGACCCTGGGGGTGGTTCCGGTGGTCAATGAAAACGATACCGTGGTCACCGAAGAGATCCGCTATGGCGACAATGATCGCCTGGCCGCCAGGGTTGCCCAGATGGTGGGTGCCGATGTCCTGATCCTGCTGTCGGACATCGACGGGCTCTATACCGCCGACCCCCGGAACAATCCCGAAGCCCGGCACCTGGCCCGTATTGATCACATCACCCCAGAGATCGAGGCCATGGCCGGTGGAGCCAATGCCGGGGCCGGGGTCGGGACCGGGGGCATGGCGACCAAGCTCGCCGCTGCCCGTATTGCCCAACAGGCCGGATGCGCCACGGTCATCACCCTGGGCCGCCGCCCTGCTCCCCTGCAGGCCCTCGAGGCCGGAGAGAGGGCTACGGTCATCGAGCCCGCCCTGTCGGCCAAGGCCGCCTACAAGGCCTGGATCGGCGGCTCCCTGGCCCCTGCAGGAACCCTGGTCATCGATGCCGGGGCCGCCCGGGCCTTGATGACCGGCAAGAGCCTGCTGGCCGCCGGACTGCGGCGGGTGGAGGGTCAGTTCGGCAAGGGCGACGCGGTCCTGGTCTGTGACGAGGCCGGTCTCGAGATAGGTCGCGGCCTGACCCGTTATGATTCCGGCGATGCCGAGCGGATCAAGGGCCTGAAGTCAGGGGATATAGATGCCGCCCTGGGCTTTACCGAGGGCCCCCTCATCCATGCGGACGATCTGGCCCTGAGATCAGGCGCATGACCTGCCAGGCCACCAGGGCCCCGGCCAGTTCTGCCAGGATATAGGGGCCCACCGAACTCGGCGCGATCCCGGCAAAGCTGTCTGTGAGGGCCCGACCTACAGCGGCAGCGGGATTGGCAAAGCTGGTTGATGCGGTGAACCAGTAGGCTGAGCCGATATAGAGGGCCACGGCCAGGGGC
The DNA here is from genome assembly GCA_903930545.1 of uncultured Alphaproteobacteria bacterium. Taxonomy (GTDB): domain Bacteria; phylum Pseudomonadota; class Alphaproteobacteria; order Caulobacterales; family Caulobacteraceae; genus Phenylobacterium. The sequence continues at coordinate 11,255 of CAIYZB010000218.1, read as the reverse complement.
ACAGCCTCCGGCCTGGCCCGCGAGGTCCCCAATATGGTCACCACCAGGCCGAAACTGGCCACGAATTCCGAGAACCACTGAGCCGGACCATCCCTCAGATGGGTAGAGACCTGGAGTATGGGCAGGGCGAACATGGCATGGGCCACCCAGGTGCCCGCCACGGCCCCGGCCATCTGGACCAGACCATAGGCCAGGGCGGCAACCGGGGTCAGTTCCCGACGCAGGGCCATGACCAGACTGACCGCCGGATTGAAATGGGCCCCGGAGATGGGCCCGAAGACCGTGATCAGCACATAGAGGGCTCCGACCGTGGCCGCGGTATTGGCCAGGAGGGCGACGGCGACATTCCCGCCAGACAACTGCTGGGCCATGATCCCGGACCCCACCACCGTGGCGATGAGCCAGGCGGTGCCCAGAAACTCCGCGACCAGGCGCCGGATCATCCTTCGAGGTTCCGGGTCATCAGGACCGCTGTATCGGCACAGAGCTCGGTAAATTCCCGGGTGCGACGGATGCTCAAGGGTGCCTTGGCGCGGTCAGCCCGGTCAAAGCCGTGGCGTTCGAAGAAATTCGCCGCCCTTGTGGTCAGGAGCCAGGCCCGCTTAGCGCCCTCGCCCTTGAGCCGCGCCATGAGCCAGGCGGCGACTTCCGAACCAATGCCGGCGGCCTTGCGCCCGGGGCCCACGACCACCGAACGGATCATGCCTTCTTCCCCCAGGACGACAAAGCCGCCGAAGGCGGCCAGACCAGTAACATCCTGAAAGACAAAGAAACTCTGGCCTGGATCGGCCAGGTCCTCAGTGGGCAGACCCTCGGCCTCCAGCATGGTGACAAAGGCCGGCCAGTCACGGTCGCCAGGCACAATGTGACGCACCTCGGTGATCATCTGCCCCCAGCCTCCCTGACCGGCCTGTCTGTTCAGGGCGGAGTTTGGCCGCAGTCGCCCCTGCCCGACAAGGGCGAAGGTCGCAGGTTGTCGGGTCTGGTTCCGGTGTTTAAAGCTCAGAGTGAGCCTAAGGGGTCGGAATGAACGGCACGGCATCAGGGACCGGATTGGAGGAAGCCCCATTTGCGGAGGCCCTGACCCTGCTTGAGCCGGGAATGCCGGTGATTTTCGGCGGCAACCGGATCACCCGCGTCAGTCCGGACCTGGCCGCAGCCTTCCAGCCCGGAGACCGGCTGGTGGTGGTGCAGGACAGTGGTGACCTCCTGAGGGTCCCCGCCGCCACCCAGGCCCTGGCCAGCCAGGCCATAGACCGCGCCCGTCAGGCCTTCTCGGCCATGGGCCAGGTCAGCGACGCGGCCATTACCCAATTCTTCGACCTCTTTGCTCTCCAGCTGGCGGATGAGGCGATCTGGTCGCGCATCCGAACCGCCAATGAGGCTGACATCCGCTCTGCCCAGGCCAGGGGTCGCTCCACCACCCGCCTGGTGGCCAGCGAGGCCATGCGGCGGGACATGATCGCCGGACTACAGACATGGCGGGACATGGAGACCGGGCGCGGGCGCATTCTTGAGCGGGTCGACCACGCTGGCTGGAGCGTCGAGCAGGTGACCGCACCGCTTGGGGTCATAGGTTTTGTCTTTGAGGGACGCCCCAATGTCTTTGCCGATGCAACGGGGGTTCTTCGGACCGGAAACTGCGTGGTCTTCCGCATCGGCTCCGATGCCCTGGGCACGGCCCGGGCCATTGTCTCGGAAGCCCTGGCCCCGGCCCTATCCGCCTCTGGCCTGCCCTCAGGCGCTGCTGTCCTGATCGAGTCGCCGGAACATGCCGCCGGATGGGCCATGTTCTCCGATCCGCGTCTGGCCCTGGCCGTGGCCCGGGGGTCTGGCCCGGCCGTGGCCCAGCTGGGGGCCATTGCCCGTCAGGCTGGTGTGCCTGTGAGCCTGCATGGCACGGGGGGTGCCTGGCTGATCGCGGATACAAGTGCCGACCCGGAACGCCTGGAAGCCGCCATCTTCCATTCCCTGGACCGCAAGGTCTGCAACACCCTGAACGTCTGTTGCCTGCCGCGTTCGGCCCTTGATCGTCTGCAGCCGGCCCTGCTACGCGCCCTCGAGGCGGCCGGGGCGAGGCGATCTGGCATTCGTCTGCATGTTGTCGAAGGCTCCGCCGAAGTCCTGCCTCCAGACTGGTACGGCCGCCGGATCCAGTTGGCGCGGGCCGAAGGTCCCGTCGAAGAGCCGATGGCCGATCTGATCCCGCAGGCCCGCCTGGCCCATGAATGGGAATGGGAAGCCACCCCTGAGCTGAGCCTTGTCCTGGTCGAGGACACCGCCGAGGCCATCTCCCTGTTCCACGCCTGGTCTCCGCATTTCACTGCCAGTCTGATTTCAGGCGAGCCCGAGGCCCACCAGGCCTTTTACGAGGCCGTGGATGCCCCCTTTGTCGGGGATGGCTTCACCCGCTGGGTCGATGGGCAGTTTGCCTTCAATCGCCCCGAACTGGGCCTCAGCAATTGGGAACAGGGCCGGCTCTTTGCCCGGGGCGGGGTGCTGGGCGGGGACGGGGTCTACAGCGTCCGTACCCGGGTCCGCCAGACCGACCTCGACCTCGACCGCAACCCTGACACCCTGAAGCCCGCTTGACCTGGAACCGGACAGATGTGGTTCGCAGGACCCGCTAGGCGTCGCCCCCTCCAGGGCCGCCCTGCCGCCCTGCGGCTGGGCTTTACCCTGTCCCGGGGGATGAAGGTCGGCCTCTATGGGGGCTCCTTCAATCCGGCCCATGAGGGTCATGCCCATGTGGCCGAGACGGCGCGCAAGCGCCTGGGTCTGGACCGGGTCATCTGGCTGGTCTCGCCACAGAATCCGCTGAAATCGGCTGACGAGCTGGAGTCCCTGGCCAAGCGCATGGCCGGGGTCCGCCGCTTTGCCCGGGGCCGGGCCATGGTGGTGTCCGATGCCGAGACGGCCCTCGGCTCGACCTATACCCTGGATACCCTGCGCGGCCTGAAGGCCCGGTTCCCGGGGGTGAAGTTCGTCTGGATCATGGGGGCCGACAGCCTGGCCGGATTCCATCGCTGGCGGGGCTGGACCCAGATCATGAAGGGAGCCCCGGTAGCGGTGATCTCCCGGCCCTGGATCTCCCTGAAAAGCCGGTTTTCCCCCGCCGCGCAGAGATTTTCGAAGACCCGCAGGCCTGCAAGCGCTGCCCGTATCCTGGCCAGGACCACGCCGCCAGCCTGGATTTTTCTGACCGGGCCCCTGAACTTCCAGTCCTCCACGGCCCTGCGGGGACGGATGCGGCGGGGCCGATCCTGAGTGATTCGCATGACTGGGCTGACCGGAGCCGGATTTCGTGCTACGGGACCTTTCTAGCGAGGCTAAAAAGGAGCGACCCCGCTGAATCGTGAACCTGCGCAGGTTGCGCACGAGGCTTCGGCGACCGCTGAACCCTCCCTTGATACCCAGGACCGCATACAGGCTCTGGAAGATCTGATTCTGGCCCGTCTCGATGACGACAAGGCTCAGGACGTTGTCTTTATCGACCTGAAGGGCAAGAGCGCCATGGCCGACGGCCTGATCGTCGCCTCTGGCCGTTCGCACCGTCATGTGGGGGCCATGGCCGACCACCTGCTGCGCACCCTGAAGGAACAAGGCTATGGCAAGGCCCGGGTCGAGGGCATGCCCCATTGTGACTGGGTCCTGATCGACACCGGCGATGTGGTGATCCACCTGTTCCGTCCGGAAGTCCGCACCTTCTACAATATCGAGAAGATCTGGTCGGTGGATTCCGCGCACCGGGGCCAGCCGGCCTGAGTGCGGCTCTGATCGGGGAGCGTCTGCCCTGAAAATCACCCTGCTTGTTGTCGGTCGTCTGGCCCGTTCGCCGGAGACCGAGCTGGTGAAACTGTATCTGGACCGCGCCACCCTGGCGGGCCGGGCCCTGGGGCTTGGCCCGGTGGAGGTTCTCGAGGTGGAATCCCGCAAGCCGGGCAAGGCCGCGGAGGCCGAGGTCCTGCGTGCCCATCTGGCCGACTGTCACCTGATTGCCTGTGACGAGCATGGCACGGCGCGGCCCAGCCGGGCCTTTGCCGCGGAGATCGGGCGCCTGCGCGACGATGGTGTGCGGCGGCTGGTCTTCATGATTGGCGGGGCCGATGGACTGGACCCTTCCATCCTGGCCGAAGTCAGGGGAAAGCTCGCCTTTGGCCCCCAGACCTGGCCCCATGCCCTGGCCCGGGTCATGCTGGCCGAGCAGGTCTATCGTGCCGTGACCATACTGGCGGGCGGCCCTTATCATCGCGACTAGGATCAGATTAGGCTCAGCCATGCCTCGCCTCGTCCCCACCGCCGTTCTGGGCCTGCTCGCCGCTGGCGGTCTCGCCGCTGTGGCCCTGGGGGCAGGAACGACCCGCGAGACCCTCGAGCGGCTCAATGTCCAGGAAACCGTGCTCAATGCCGAGCAGGGGCGCAATCTGAACCGTCTGGCCCGGATGTTGACGGTCCTGGCCCAGTTCCGCCGCGACCCGCCTCCGGCCCTACTGGTGAGCCCCGGGGATGCCACCCAGGCCGTGCGGGCCGCCATCCTGGTCAAGGCCATGACCCCGGAAATGGTTCGGCGCGCCAAGGTCTATGCTGCCGAGGCCAATGACATTGCCCGGCAGCGCCGCCTGGCGGCCGTGGCCTCGGAGAGCCTGTTCACCACCGACTCGGCCATGGCTGATCTGCGCGGTGCGCCGATTGCCGAACCTCAGCTTGAGCGCCTGCCTCCGCCGGATACCGGCCCGCTTGTGGCCCCGACCCGCCTGGCAGCGCCTGTGAATGGCACCCGGATCCAGGCCTTCGGGGCCCCCCTGGCCGGGGGTGGCCGGGCGAGCGGCATGACCCTTCAGACCTCCGCAGGAGCGAAGGTGCAGGCCCCGGCTGATGCTCTGGTGCAATATGCAGGACCCGTTAAGGGCTGGGGGACCATTCTGATCTTGAGATTGCCGGGCGGATACCATCTGGTGTTGGCCGGGCTGGAGCGCAGCGCCGTGGTGGCTGGCGCGCGAGTCAGCCTGGGGTCGCCCCTGGGCTGGATGCCTGAGACGAAGCAGGTGCCGGCCGAGCTCTATCTCGAGGTCCGGGAGGCAGGGGTTCCGGTGGACCCGGCCAGATGGATGAAGTCGGCAGGCTGAACGGCCTGACGAGACGGAAGAAACGGATTTGGCGGCCTAATTTCGCCGCAAGGGAGCCTTAGGGCCGAACTATGAGAAAATATCTTCTGATCGGCGTCAGTGCCTTCGTCCTCGGGGCGGGCTCCATGGCCTATGTGAGCCAGCAGGCCTTTGCCTCGGCCCAGCCCAGGGCCAAGACCTACCGGATGCTCGAACTGTTCGGCGATGTGCTCGATACGGTGGAGCGCCAGTATGTCAGCGAGGTCGATGACAAGAAGCTGATCGAGGCGGCCATCGACGGGATGCTGACCTCGCTGGACCCCCATTCCGGCTATCTCAATCCGGAATCCTTCGACGAGATGCGCGACCAGACCCGCGGCGAATATGGCGGCCTGGGGATCGAGGTCACCTCCGAGGACGGGGTGGTCAAGGTCATTTCCCCCATGGACGGAACCCCCGCCTTCACTGCCGGGGTCAAGGCTGGCGACTTCATCACCGCCGTCAATGGCGAGAGCGTCCTGGGCCTGACGGTTACGGAAGCCGTCAAGCAGATGCGTGGCAAGCCCGGCGAGCCGGTCACCCTGACCATAGCCCGGGAAAAGACCGAGCCCTTCGACGTCAAGATCGTCCGCGAGGTGATCAAGCCCAAGTCCGCCCTGGCGCGGATGGAAGGCGATTATGGCTATCTGCGGGTCTCAGCCTTCAATGAGCGCACCACCGAGGAGGCCACGGCCGCCCTCACCGCCCTGCGCGCCAAGAACCCCGATATGAAGGGGCTGATCCTCGACCTGCGAAACAATCCGGGCGGTCTTCTGGATCAGGCGGTGAGCATCTCCGACATGTTCCTGGAGGGTGGCGAGGTCGTCTCCCAGCGCGGACGCGATCCCCGCGACATCGAACGCTACAATGCCCGGCCTGGTGATCTGGCGGCCGGCCTGAAGATGGTGGTTCTCGTCAATTCCGGTTCGGCCTCTGCGGCGGAGATCGTGGCCGGTGCCCTGCAGGACCGCAAGCGGGCCGAACTCGTGGGCCTGACCAGCTTTGGCAAGGGCTCGGTCCAGACCGTCATCCCCCTTCGCGGTGGCATGGACGGAGCGCTGAAACTGACCACGGCCCGCTATTACACGCCCTCCGGCCGCTCGATCCAGAAGACCGGGATCGCCCCGGACCTGGAGGTGGCGGAGACCCGTGAGCAGGCCCAGGCCATCGCCAATCGCAGCTTCCAGTTCTCCGAAGCCTCCTTCCGCAACGCCCTCAACGCCGAAGAGGGCAAGACCCGGATCGGCGCCCATGAACCGGCCGAGGCCCCGCCAGCGGACTATGACGTCAAGACCGGCGACTTCCAGCTGGCCCGGGCCAAGGACGTTCTGAAATACGGCTCGGTGGCGGCAACGCCCAAATTGGCCAAGCCGGTGGCCAAGATGGCCGAGGTGGTTGCCAAGGCTCAGGCCAAGGTCGACGCCACGGTCAAGCCCAAGGCCCCCGTCACCAAATAGGACCTGACCTGAAACCCACAGGGTAAATCAGGTCTTAAGGTCTTCATTAACCATGATTTGAGAGGGTCCTTCTCAGGAGGACCCTTGGGTCATGGCTATGTTTTCCCGGAAAAAGCTCGCGACTGCCACGGCGTCGGCGGCCCCCGCCTTTCGGCCCCAGGACGTGGTGCTCAAGGCCATCCGCAACCCCTATATCAGCGCCAGTGCCGCAGCGACCCTGTTCCTGGCTACGGTTCTGACCCTGATTGCGGTGGCAGGCGACCCCAAGGCTGGCACGCCCCAGGTGCGCATCTCCCTGGCCAAGGTCGCCGCCATGGCGGCACCCCCCGGCTGGCGTGAGGCCATCATCGCCCAGGGCCGCAGTGGCGAGGGCGCGGTCAGCGAAGATGTCTTCCAGCTTTCCGCCACACCCATCCCCCCTGGGGGCGGGGAAGCCGTGATCACCCTGCCTGGTGAGGCCAAGCCGGCCTTCCATGCCGCAGACCCCCTGCCCCAGGCCCCCATTGCCGGCTTCTCGGCCCAGGGCCCCGGCGGGCCCTTGCCAATCATTTCTACCGATGGCCGGACCCCGGCCGAGGTCTATGCCCGACCCTTCGTTTCCAATGGCCGTCCCAAGATCGCCCTGATGATCGGCGGCCTGGGCCTCAATGCCACAGCCACGCGCCAGGCTATCGAGAGCCTGCCCGCAGAGGTGACCCTGTCCTTCGTCCCCTATGCTGACGGCTTGCAGGGCTGGATCGACATGGCCCGGGCCAATGGCCACGAGGTCCTGCTGGAAGTCCCCATGGAGCCCACCGACTATCCGGAGAACGATCCTGGTCCCTACACCCTCCTGGCGACCGCCCAGGGCAATGAGACGGTGAAGCGGCTGGAATGGGTCCTGTCCCGGGCCACGGGCTATTTCGGCCTGACCAACTATCTCGGCTCGCGATTCGTGACCTCCGAGACCGCCATGAGCGCCTTTGCCGGGGCCCTCAAGGGCCGGGGCCTGGCCTTTGTGGATGATGGTTCTGCCGCCCGGAAGGCTGGGGGCATTCCCCGGGCTTCGGCCTCGCGAATCATCGATGAGGAACTGTCCAACACCGCCATCGACGAACAGCTCCTGGCCCTCGAGGCCAGTGCCCTGCAGAGCGGTCAGGCTCTGGGATCCGGCTTTGCCTATCCCGTGACCCTCAATCAGGTGGCGGCCTGGGCACAGTCGGTGGAATCCCGTGGCTATCAGCTCGCCCCGGCTTCCGCTTTGACCCACAGCCGCTAAGACCGGTCCATGACCGAAGCCGCCCTCGACCAGTATCGACCGAATGTAGGAGTGGTTCTTTTCCACCCCGATGGCCGGGTCTGGCTGGGCCGCCGCAATGCCACGCCCGGTCCCTATAACTGGCAGTTCCCCCAAGGGGGCGTCGATGCCGGCGAGGATCTGGCTGAGGCCGCCCGGCGAGAACTGGCCGAGGAGACGGGGGTCACCTCTGTGACCCTGCTGGGCCGGACTGATGGCTGGCTGACCTATGATTTCCCGGCGGACCACAAGGGATCCAAGATTGCCAAAGGCTGGAAGGGCCAGAGGCAGGTCTGGTTTGCCTTCCGGTTCGATGGTGCCGAGGACGAGGTCAATCTCATGGCCCACGGCGAGCCAGAATTCGACGCCTGGCGCTGGGGTGCCCTGTCGGAGGCTCCCGATCTGGTGGTACCGTTCAAGCGGGACATCTATGAGGTCATTATCCGGGCTTTTCACGATTTTGCGGGACTTTCAGGCCGCGCGGCCTGACGCAATCGGCTAAAGCCCTGAAATGAGCAAATCCTCCGCGCCCGTCGTCATGGTCCATGGTGCCTTTTGCGGTGGTTGGACCTTCGATGCCTTCCGCGCACCCTTCGAGGCCGCCGGCCACACAGTCCTGACGCCAGACCTCCGGGGACATGGGTCTGCCGAGGCCTACCAGACCGTCGTCGGGGTCTCCATGACCGACTATGCCCGCGACATTGCCCGTGTCTGCGAGTCCCAGGGCGAGCCCGTCATCCTTATGGGCCATTCCCTTGGGGGTCTGGTGGCCCAGCTTGCGGCTAGGCGGGTCAAGGTGGCAGCCCTGATCCTCATGGCCCCCTCGCCGCCCTGGGGGGTGCCGGGGTCTTCAATCGAGGAGGCGGCAACCGCCTTTGGCCTTCACATGCTGGGTCCCTTCTGGGCCCAGGCCGTGACCCCGGACCGCAGCATGATGCGCCAGTACAGCCTGGACCGCATGCCCAAGCCCGAGCGGGAGGCCGTTGTGGAGCGCCTGCGCCCGGAAAGTGGTCGCGCCCTGTGGGAAACCCTGAACTGGTGGCTCGACCCCTTCATGACCACCAGCCTGGGTCCTGGGGCCCTGACCTGCCCCGCCCTGGTCATGGTTGGGGACCGCGATGTGGTCCATCCTGCGGCCACCGCCAAACAGACCGCCGAGCGCCTGGGGGCGACCTACAGGACCTTTGCGGGGATGAGCCACTGGCTGCCCGGCGAACCGGGATGGGACACTGTGGCCACCGCCGCCCTTGAGTGGCTACAGACGGCTTAGGGGACCTTCAGCACGGACTTCAGGAAATTGACCTCGGTGGCCCGGACGGCCTCCTGATTGGGCTTCTTGTAGATGCCGTGGCCTTCGTCCCTGGCCAGGACATACCAGACTTGCGTCCCCTGGGCCCTGAGCTTTGCCACCAGCTGTTCGGACTCCGTGCGGGGCACACGAGGGTCATTGGCCCCCTGGAAGACCATCATCGGCTTCTTCATCGCCTCGGCCATGCGCAGGGGCGAAATCTTCTCCAGCACGGCCCGCATCTTCGGATCGCGCTCGTCGCCATACTCGGCCCGCCTCAGATCCCGGCGATAGCCCTCGGTGTTCTGCAGGAAGGTGACCCAGTTTGAGATGCCATAGAGGTCAATGGCCCCGGCAATGCGGTCATTATAGTGCCCGGCCACGGCCAGGACCATGTAGCCGCCATAGGACTGGCCGACCACGGCCACCCGTGAGGCGTCCAGATCGGGCTGTGTGGCGACCCAGTCCAGCAGGGCCCCGATGTCCTTCACCGAGTCCTCGCGCCGGGCCCCGTTATCGAGGCCGAGATAGGTCTTTCCATAGCCGGATGAGCCCCGGACATTGGGAATGATGACCGCAGCGCCCAGTTCCTTCACCCAGGATTGACGGCGGGGATTGAAGGACGGCTGTTCCTGGCCCTCAGGCCCGCCATGGATCTGGATGACCACCGGCAGTTTTCCGCTGGCGCCCTTGGGCCTGTAGATGAAGGCCGGGATCTGGCGCTTGTCGAAGGTCGGGAAGCTGATCAGGTCGGGGTCCACCAGACTGGCGGGGTCGAGGCCGGCCAGCTCGCTATGGGTCCACTGGGTGGCCTTGCCGCTGGCCAGATCGAGGCTCCAGGCATCGCCAGAGGTCGTGGAGGTCGACAGGCTGAAGCCCAGCTGCTTGCCATCCGGGGAGAAGCCGAGGCCGGTCAGGACGCCCAGGGGCAGCTTTCCGGTAGGGACGTCCTTGCCGCTGGCCAGGTCGCGGATGACGATCCAGTTATAGCCCTGCTCATTGACCGAATAGGCGATGAGCTTTCCATCCGGGGTCAGGTCAAAGGCTTCAGCCGGCCACATGGCCTTTGGATCCAGGTCGCGGACCTTGCCGGTGGCAATGTCGATGACCACCGGACGGGTCACATCGCTGCCGGCATCGGAGAGGGTGACGATGCCCTTGCCGTCGGCGGTCAGGGCCCCGCCCTGATAGCCCGCCTTGCCCCCCACCGGGGTCAGCTTGCCGCTGGCAACATCGAGGACGAACAGCTCCACCGCTGCAGCCGAGGTGTAGCGGGTGGCGAGCACCGTCTTGCCATCGGCCGAGATCTGCAGGGGCGACATGGCCCCCTGGCCCTCATGGATGACCCTGCGGGCCTCGGGATCGGCCACAGGGGCCATGAGGATGTCATAGTTGGGATCGCCCGGCGTGACCTGGCTCCAGACCACCCACTGGCCATCAGGGGTGAAGTGGAAGTCGCTGTTGCGGGTCCTGGGTGCCGTGATGCGCGTCTCGGCCCCATTCAGGCCCCGTAGCCAGGCCTGGTAATATTCGGCACCCCCAACGTCGCGCATGTAGAGAAAACGGTCCGAACCGGGCTGGGCCGTGGCCGTGTTCACCGGCTCTCGGAAAAAGGTCAGCTGGGTGCGCGCGGCCCCCGGGGCCGTCAGGCGATGGATCTGGTTGGTGTCGCCAAACCGGGTCGCGATCAGCATGGAGCCGTCCGCCATCCAGGATTCAAAGACCGCCGAGCGGGCCTCGTAATAGGGGGCAATGGCGGCCGCCAGCTCCGGCGGGGTCTCCGGCACCCCGTCATAGACGATATTCCCCACCTCGCGGATCTGGGCCGCCGCCGGGTTGGACAGCAGAAGAAGGGCAAGGCTGAGGGGGCGAAGCAGCATGGGGGAACATCCGTCAGAAGCGAAGCTACAGCCAAGGCCAGTCCGGGCCCGAGGTCAATGGGAGCGGTGCCCCCTCAGTCGGCGTTCGCCGACAGCTCCCCCGGAGGGGGAGCAATTAGATCTGAGCCATTCCTCCCCCTCCGGGGGAGGTGGCACGCGAAGCGTGACGGAGGGGACTCAGGGCGTTGTAAGTTTCAGACCTACGATCCC
>CAIYZB010000217.1 GCA_903930545.1 uncultured Alphaproteobacteria bacterium | reverse complement strand
TCGGCGGCAATGACCTGGGCCCCCTCGGCGACAAAGAGCTCGACGGTGCCCAGGCCAATGCCAGAAACCCCGCCGGTGATCACCGCAACCTTGCAGTCCAGACGCCCAGCCATCTCATTCTTCCCGTTCTGACTTATCAATGTTCACTAAGGCCCTTTCGGGTCTCAGTCGATGGTCACGACCACCTTGCCCATGGCCTTGCGGCTGCCCAGGTGAGCGATGGCGTCGGCCCCCTTTGCGAAGGGGAAGCTCTCGGAGACATAGGGCTTGATCTTGCTGGCCGCATAGAGGTCCAGCAGTTCCTGGATTTCCTGCTGGAACAGGTCCGGATTCTTGGCCGTCCAGGTGCCCCAGAAGACGCCGACAATGTCGCAGCCCTTGAGCAGGGCGAGGTTCAGCGGGATCTTCGGGATGTCGCCGGCGGCAAAACCGATGACCAGATAGCGGCCTTCCCAGGCGATGGAACGCAGGGCCGGCTCGGCATAGTCACCACCCACGGCGTCATAGATGACATCGGCCCCGTTCTCGCCGCAGGCCTCCTTGAACAGCTGGCCCAGGGCGCGCTGGCCGTCCCGGTCAAAGGGGCCGCGACCATAGACGATGCCGGCATCGGCCCCGTGCTTGATGGCCAGATCGACCTTTTCCTGGGTGGAACAGGCGGCGATGACCCGCGCGCCCATGGCCTTGCCCAGTTCCACGGCCGAGAGACCGACGCCACCGGCAGCGCCCAGGACCAGCAGGGTCTCACCGGCCTTGAGGTGACCGCGGTCCTTCAGGGCGTGATATGAGGTGCCATAGGTCAGGATGAAGGCAGCGGCCTCATCAAAGGGCATGGCATCGGGGATGATGGTCAGACGCCCGGCGGGGGCCAGGGCCTCTTCCACCAGGCCGCCAGAACCCAGCTGGGCCAGGACGCGGTCGCCGACCTTCACATTGGTCACGCCTTCGCCGATTTCCTTGACGATGCCGGACAGTTCACCACCGGGGGCGAAGGGACGGGGCGGCTTGTTCTGGTACTTGTCCTCGATCATCAGGACGTCGGGGAAGTTGATCCCCACGGCCTTGACCTGGATGATGGCACAGCCGGGACGGATTTCCGGGGCCGGAAAGTCCTCGAACACCAGGGTTTCGGGTCCGCCCGTCACCTTGCTCAAGACCGCTTTCATCCTGTTCTCCCGAACGTCGTTTTTGAAGTTGGCCGGACGCTAGCGCACGACAGGCGGCGGCGAAACCCGGCTGGCGAACATTTGTTTGAAGGCGCTCGGGGCCCGGCTCATTTGTCCACAGGCCCCGGCTCCTCTATAGAACCGTTCCTGTCTTTGAGAGGTCCAAGCCTTGGGCGTTACCCTCGATCTGTCCCGTGCGGCCGGCCTGCGCACCCCGGTGAAGCCGAACCTGTCCGGTCTGACCCGCAAGGGCCTGGTGGAGGCCTTGATTGCGGCCGAGGTCGTGCGCCCGGACAAGGCCAAGATGCGGGCTACCCAGCTCTGGCGCTGGATTCATCACTATGGCCTGACCGACTTCGACCAGATGACGGACATTGCCAAGGAAACCCGCGCTCAGCTGGCCGAGGCCTTCGTCCTCAATCGCCCCGAGGTGGTCGAACGTCAGGTGTCAAAGGACGGTACCCGCAAGTGGCTGATCCGTATGGCGCCGGGGATCGAGGTCGAGACGGTCTATATTCCTGATGTGGGTCGGGCCGGGGCGCTCTGCGTCTCCAGCCAGGTGGGCTGCACGCTCAACTGCACCTTCTGCCACACCGGCACCCAGGCCCTGGTGCGCAATCTGACGGCGGGCGAGATCGTGGCCCAGGTCCAGATTGCCCGGGATGACCTGGAAGAATGGCCCAGCCCCAAGGAAGACCGACGGCTGTCCAATATCGTTTTCATGGGCATGGGCGAGCCCCTCTACAATCTCGACCATGTGGCCGATGCCATCGACATCATTGCCGACAATGAAGGCATCGCCATTTCGCGGCGGCGCATCACCGTCTCCACCTCAGGGGTGGTGCCGGAACTGGAGGCTCTGGGGAACCGCACCCAGGCCATGCTGGCCATTTCCCTTCACGCCACCAATGACGCGCTGCGCGACGTCCTGGTCCCCCTGAACCGGAAATATGACATCGCCACCCTGATGGCCGGGATCCGGGCCTATCCGGGTCTGTCCAATGCCCGGCGGGTGACCTTCGAATATGTGATGCTGAAAGGGGTCAATGACAGCCCCGACGAGGCCCGCGCCCTGTTGCGTCTGCTCAAGGGCATTCCGGCCAAGATAAACCTGATCCCCTTCAATCCCTGGCCGGGCACCGACTACCAGTGCTCGGACTGGAAGACGATCGAGACCTTTGCCGCCATCCTCAACCGGGCCGGCTATGCCTCACCCATCCGCACGCCCCGGGGCCGGGACATTCTGGCGGCCTGCGGCCAGCTGAAGTCCGAGAGTGAAAAGCTGCGGGCCAGTGCCCGGCGCAAGCTGGCGGCGGAAGACTCGCCTGAAACCTGAACGGCTTGCGCCCCGCCGCTACCGCCGTGCTAACTGAAACCCTCCTATCGTCTGACCAGGGCTCCTGATGCCACAAGACCTCCAGTCCCCAGAGATCCAGGCCTTCGCCCAGGGCTTTCCGATCACCCTGATGCATGCCGGCGTCACAATCCTGATCCTCTTCCTCGGGGCCGGGCTCTATATGTTGCTGACCCCGCACCGGGAAATCAGCCTGATCCGCGACGGAAATTCCGCCGCCGCCCTGTCCCTCGGCGGGGTTCTTCTGGGCCTGTCCATTCCCCTGGCCGTCTCCCTGACCGCCTCGACCTCGGTGGTGGAGATCGGGATCTGGGGGGCCTCCACCGTTATTGTCCAGTTGCTGATCTTCCGCCTCGTGGACCTGATCCTGGTAGGCCTGCCCCAGCGCATCCAGGAGGGCGAGGTCTCAGCCGCCGCCCTGCTGGTGGGGGCAAAGCTGGCCACCGCCCTGATCATCGCCGCGGCCGTGGCGGGGTAGGCCACAGGTGCACTTCCCCAAACTGCCGGACTGGCTGGTCTATCTGGCGGTGATCCTCGCCTTGCTGATCGCTGCCATAGGCCGACAGGAGCGTTCCGACGCGCCCCCGCCGCCCCCGCCGGTGCCGGGGGAAGACGGCCTGCCCCTGGGTCCGTCCTCGCCCTTTGATCCCGCCGTCGTGGTGGATGTCCCTGGCCAGGCCCAGACCGGGTCCGGCACGGCCTTTTCCATCGCCGACAAGGGGGTCTGGATCACCGCCCGCCACGTTGTGGACGGCTGCACGGAGGCCGCCATTGTGGTGGCTGATGGTCGCGGTGTTGCGGCGCGGGTTGAGATCGATCCCCAGGGCGAGGCTGCGATCCTGACCACAGAGGGGGGCTCACCCCCCATTCCCCTGGGTCTGGACGAACCGCTCAAGCGGGGCGATCGCGCCTTTCACCCCGGCTTTCCCCAGGGCCGGGCCGGTGAGGCGACCTCCCGTCTGCTGGGCCGGGAAAACCTGGTGGTCCGGGGTCGTGGTGCCCGCACCGAACCCGTGCTTGTCTGGGCGGAGACGGGTCGCACCGATGGCCTGAAGGGCACCCTGGCGGGTCTGTCCGGGGCACCAGCCCTGGATCGCGCCGGCCGCGTCATCGGGGTGACCGTGGCCGAGGCCCCGCGCCGGGGCCGGATCTATACTACCGACCCCTCCACGGTGCGCGCCGCCCTGATCTCCACCCGATCACGACCCGCCACCTTCGCCATTGGCGAACCCATCACCACGGAAAACTACGGCCGGGTCGCCGACGCCCTGCGCCGGGACTTGAGGGTCGCCCAGGTCATCTGCCTGAAGACCACCTAGAGCCAGAGCATTTTTGGATCCGATAACCGCTTCACACTTATCGGAAATTGCTCAGTCCTTTTGATCGCCATCCGGCTCGCTGCGGGCCGCGACCATGAAGGTCAGGATGATGCCTATCACCCCGATCAGGGCGGAATAGACGAAGAAAACCACATAGCCGGAGCCGAGGGCGGCAGCCGAGACCCCGGACTTCTCCATGGCACTGCCAAAGGCCTGGGGTGGCAGGGCAGCGAACAGGGACTTCAGACCCGACAGGGCACCGGTCCCGTCGGCAGCGGCGGCAGCGCCTTCCACCACACGTCCCGACTGGGAGGCCACAAGCTTGCCCAGAAGGGCATAGAGGGAGGAAAACAGGGCATACTGGGTGGCGGTGAAACCCTGGCCCGTCAGGCTGGACATATAGGCAATCAGGCAGGTGCCGGAGAAGCCCGAGGCGATATTGTCCACCCCGATGGCGACACTCAGGGCCCAGAGCTGGGGTCCCTGAACGGCCAGCCAGGCAAAGACCAGGTTGGAGATCGGGCCGGCAAAGGCCCCGATCACCAGGGCGCGCATCAGGCCCAGCCGGGCGACAGCCAG
This sequence comes from uncultured Alphaproteobacteria bacterium, assembly GCA_903930545.1. GTDB lineage: Bacteria > Pseudomonadota > Alphaproteobacteria > Caulobacterales > Caulobacteraceae > Phenylobacterium. The sequence goes on along the minus strand of CAIYZB010000217.1, from coordinate 6,361 downwards.
GCCGCCGAGCCCGACCCCGGCCACCGACATGACCACCCCCAGAACCTTGCGGATCTCGGCGATCTCCAGCTTGGAAAAGCCCATGTCCAGATAGAAGGGGTTCATGATGTTGAGGACGAAGTCGGACAGGCGATAGACGCAGATCAGGGCCAGGATCAGCCCGGCCGTCTTCGAATAGCGCTGGAAGAAATTGGCCAGGGGCTCGCCCAGGGCCGAGAACAGGAACCGTCCCGGCCGGGTGGGCAGGCCGGCTACGGGCAGGATAGCCACCACCACAATGCCGAGACCCCCCACCACCGAGGCGACCTGGGCATAGACCCCTGCAGGTTTGGCCTCCCAAAGCGTCTTGATGGCCTCGCTGGCACCGGTCTGGCCCAGGGCCTCAAGACCGGTCTGAAGCAGGAAGGGGTTCCCTGACAGGCCCGAGCCCAGGATCATGGCCGCCAGGACCACGAGGGCCAGTCGCAGGGCCCACTCCAGACCATCGCGGACCGGGGCGGCGGGGATGTCGCCGGTGTCGATGGGCCGGATGATGTGCTGGGCTTCCCGCGGCGCGCCAAGCACGCCGATCATCCCGACCAGCATGAGGGCCGCCATCAGGGCATAGGACAGGTTCCAGCCCACGAATTCGCTCATGGCCAGGGGCACAACCCCGGCCACGATCATGGCGATGCGATAGCCCCACTGATAGGCGGCAGCCATGGCCCCGGCCCGATCGGTCTCCACCGCCTCGATTCGCCAGGCGTCGATGACGATGTCCTGGGTGGCCGAGACAAAGCCCACCAAAATGGCAAATCCGGCCATGACCCCCAGATTGACCGCCGGATTGGTCCCGGCAATCAGCCAAAGGCCGATCATGATCAGGACCTGACAGACCAGCATCCAGGAGCGCCTGTGCCCGAGCCACCCGGTCAGGACGGGGATCTTCGCCCGGTCCACCATCGGGGCCCAGAGGAACTTCAGGGAATAGGCCAGGGTGGCGAGACCGAAGAAGGCAATGACCTCCAAAGACAGGCCCGCATCCCTAAGCCAGGCCGAAAGGGTGTCGAAGATCAGCAGATTGGGCAGGCCCGAGGCAAAACCCAGGGCCAGCATGACCAGGGATCGGCGCTCCAGATAGACGGCCAGGGCCTTGAGGGTCGAGGGCTTGGCCGTCTCGGCTTTTGGATCTTCGGACATCGGGGCCTCCCGGACAGGAGCCCCCTGCCGTTCAGCCAAGCTTGGCGCGGTCCGCGCTCTGCGTCCAGCCACCCCGGGCCAGGGTTGTCAGTATGGCCCTCAGGGCATCAGGGGACAGGGGCTTGACCAGGAAATCGTCCATGCCGGCCTCCAGACAGGCGTGCCGGTCTTCCTCAAAGGCATTGGCGGTCAGGGCCACCACCGGGGTGGTGACGCCTGAGGCCCGCAGTCGCCTTGTGGCATCCAGACCGGACAGGCCGGGCATGCGCATGTCCATCAGGATCAGGTCGTATCGGCCGACCTGCAGGGCAGCGATGGCCTGTTCTCCACCCTCGGCATGGTCCACGACACAGCCTTCCCGGGCCAGCAGGGTGCGGGCCAGCAGGGCATTGATGGGATTGTCCTCCACCAGCAGGACCTTGGACCCGGGCGCAGCGGCCGGGGCAACCCGGTCGTCTTCTATTGCGGCCGGCAGGCGGGTGCCGCTGCCGAGAACAGCCTGAACTCGCTCTGCCAGAGAGGCCCGGCGCAGGGGCTTGATCAGATATCCGGCAAAGCCTGCCATGCGGTAGGCCTCGATGTGGTCCCGTTCCTCGGGGGCCAGCAGGATCAGGGCGGGCTGCCCCCGGGGCGCAGTCAGGCGGCGGCCGTCTGCGGCCATGGCGTGGTCGATGAGCAGGACATCCGCTGCGATGTCCCCCATGGCGGCGGAGATCACTGCCGATCCGCCACAGGCCTCGATCTGACGTCGGGCGGCGTCGCGGATGATGGGATTGGTGGAGACCACGGCCACCCGACGACCCCGCAGGGTGTCATCAGCCATCCCCGGATAGCCGGCAAAGCGGGCTTCAAACCAGAAACTGGCCCCGCCCCCGGGGGCCGGGCCGACCCCAACCTCGCCACCAAAGGCCAGTGCCAGCTTGCGAGCAATGGCCAGGCCCAGACCCGCGCCCCCCAGCTTGGCATCGTCCACGGCGGGGTTGGCCTGTTCAAAGGCCTCGAAGATCTTTTCGGCCGCCGCCTCCGAGACCCCAGGTCCGGTATCTGCGACGGTGAATCTCAGTCGGCTGTCTGCGATCCGGGCCACTGAGAGCAGAACCCCGCCGCGCTCGGTGAACTTGATGGCATTGCCGGTAAAGTTCAGCAGGATCTGGCGCAGGCGCCCCTCATCGGCGTGGATGCGGCCCAGGTCGGAGGGGGCCGCCCAGGCGACTTCCAGCCGCTTTTCAGCGGCTCGGGGCGACATCAGTTCACAGACCGACCGCAGCAGGTCCTCCACGTCGACCGGCGCGGCGTGAAGCTCCACCTCGTTGGAGCCCAGCTTGGCAAAGGACAGGACCTCATTGACCAGGCTCAGCAGGTGCTCGCCAGAGGCGCGCAGGGCGCTGACATAGTCTTTCTGCTCCGGGGTCAGGCGGGTGCCTTCCAGCAGACGGGCCATGCCGAGCACCCCATTCAGGGGGGTGCGGAACTCGTGGCTCAGCAGGGCCAGCTGTTCGGCCGTGACATTGGGGGAGGCGGGCAGGTCGCTCATGCCGCCACCCTTAATGCCCAGCCCTTAATGGGAGGCTAGCGCCCGCATCCGGTCCCAGCGTCGCATGGCCCGGGCAGGAAGGTCCGACAGGGGCCCCAGGGGCAGGGATTCCGCCAGATGGCGGGCGGCAAAGGCGGCCTGGCCAGACCAGCCGGACAGGGAGGGCCGGGCCAGGAAGCCCGACCCGACTTCGGTGATCCGGTTGGCGAAGCGGCGTTTGAAGAGGACATCTCCCGGCCCCAGGTCCAGGGCCTCATACCCCCGGGAGGCGGCCCACTCGACGACCTCCATCATCAGGACATTGCCCGGAGAATAGCGGCTGAAGCTGGGGTCATAGCCAATGATCCAGGCATGCAGCCGACGCGGTGTGGCCAGGGCCAGATGGGCCGCTGCCAGACACCCACCGACATGGAGGGTGAAGAGCATGGCCCTCAGATGGGGGTCCGGAGCAAGGACCAGACGATCAATCAGGGCTCCCACCCAGTCGGGGGCCAGGACATCCATCTGGCCCGTGGCCAGACACTGCTGGCGTTTCCACTGGATAAGCTGGGTCAGGTCCCGGCAGTCGAGGGAGCCCGGGGTAAACCTCACCCCGCCATGGGCGCGGTCCAGACCCCGGCGATGGCTGGCACATTCCCTTACGATCTGGCTGCCCGCCTCGGCCCGATCGACCGCATAGGCCGCGAAACCGGCTCTCAGGTCGATTTCAAAGGCTGGCTCCCGGCTGCGGATCGCCCCGGACAGGCCGGGCAGGTCGGCGGGTGTGGCGGTGAAGTCCAGCCGTGCGATCCCGAGGGCCCGGCACATCTCAGGCCCCGCGATCTCGATCCCGGGTGCCAGGATCAGGGCCTGATAGTCATTGAAGGGGGCCCCCATGGGCAGGCCGACCCGCCCTGCCACCCGGGCCGACCCGAACCCTACAGCCTCTGCGCCGCGGCGGATCACCACCACCTGACCCAAGTCCCGATCCGGACCTTCGACCTCGGCGAGCCTGCGGGGCCAGTCGGGTCCGAGATAGGGGGACCTCGTCTGGGGGCCAAGCTCGCAGAGACCTCGCCAGACGGCAGCATCTGTTGCGGACAGCTGGGTGACAGCCATCCGGTCCAGGCTGAGGCCTGCGGTTGGCGAACAGTGGGAATCCGGGCGAGATGGCATGGACCCAATAGGGTCCTGATCCTGCTGCCGAGGAAAAGGTCAGGATCGGAACCGTTTCGGAGACAGTTCCACCCCCAAAGGTCCCTCAGCCGCCAGGGCTCCAGCTCGCCGCCATTTCGGCGATCCCGGGGAAGCGGCTCGCCCGGTCAGGCTCACAGGCGCGGATCATGGTCTCGTACTCATGGCCCGCCCCTCTGAAGGTGCCGGGATCCAGGGTGGCGTCCCCCATGAAGACCGATATGGCCCGACCGAGATTGAAGACGGTTGTCTGCTCGTCGATCCGGGCTCCCCGTTCGAACTCTTCCGGGGCCATGAAGCGGGTGGAGCCAAACATCCGGCCCATCTCATTGGTGAAGGCCCCCCGTCGATAGAGGTCCAGATCGATCACCCAGATCCGGTCCTGGTCGAAATCATACATCAGGGTCCCGTCATAGAAGTCACAGGCCACCCATCCCGCGTCGGCCAGCCTCCGATGCAGATCGATCACCTGGCCAAGGGTGGCGGACAAGGTGTGGGGCGGAAGGCGACGGAACCGCTGAAAGGGCCCCTCGGGATCCTCCTTCCGCGCCAGGGGACCACCCAGAACCTGGCCGGCGACCCAGTCATATATCAGGCCCGGCCCCCAGGCCGTCTCGATCAGGCCGTGAAATCCAGGCAGCACCGGATGGCGGGCGGCCAGCGCCATGTCCCGGGCATTGAGCAGCAGATTCACCCTGGCCGGGTGCGGCAAAGGGGCTCCTGCAGATTGGGGGTCGCCTGCTGTTTTCACAAACCAGCGGCGATCAGCGGCTTCGAGGGCAAAGGAGACATTGCCGGAATCCTGGATGCTGGCATCAAAGGTCGCGAGGATCCGGCCAAGGGATTGCAGATAGGTCGCGGGATCGAGACTGGTCGCCCGGTCAAATGGCCAGTCCATCATGGTCACCCTCTCTGCCGCCCTGGCCTGACCTCATAGGCCAGGATGGTCTCAGGGGCGACGGGATCATGCGCCGGATGACACCGCCACCCGCCGATAGGCCAGGGCCTCGGCAAGATGGACACGCTGGACTGATCCCGCTCCGGCCAGATCGGCAATGGTGCGGGCCAGGCGCAGGGTGCGGGTCCAGCCCCTGGCTGTGAGACCCCCGGCTTCCGTGGCGCGCGCCAGTAGAGCGCGGGCAGGGGGATCAAGGGCAGAGATGGTCTCCAGCCAGTCCCCCTCCGCCCGGGCATTGAGGGGCTCGGCCCGGGGATCGTCCGAGGCGGCGGCGCGATCGGCCTGGAGCTGACGGGCCTCGGCCACCCGGACGGCGACCTCGGTTGTGCCCTCGGCCGGGGCCGGCAGGGCGAGGTCGGCGGCGCTGACGGCGGGAACCTCGATCTGCAGGTCGATGCGATCCATGAAGGGGCCGGAGACCTTGAGCCCATAATCCGCCTGGCATCGCGGAGCCCGGCCACAGGCGCCCCGCCCCGGTCCCCCCAGCCCGCACTTGCAGGGGTTCTGGGCGGTGATCAGCTGGAAGCGGGCCGGATAGCGGACATGGGCATTGGCCCTGGCCACCAGGACCTCGCCGGTCTCCAGGGGCTGGCGCAGGGAATCCAGGGCCTGGGCGCTGAACTCAGGAAGTTCATCCAGGAACAGGACGCCATTATGGGCCAGGGACACCTCCCCTGGCTTGACCCGCAAGCCCCCACCGGTGAGGGCAGCCATGCTGGCGGAATGGTGCGGTGCCCGGAAGGGTCGCGAACGGGTCAGTTCCCCCCGGGCAATCAGGCCGGCGACGGAATGGATCATGGAGGTTTCCAGCAGCTCGCTGGCCGACAGGGGTGGGAGGATGCCGGGCAGTCGGGCGGCCATCATGGACTTGCCAGACCCGGGCGGACCGACAAAGGCCAGGTTGTGACCCCCGGCCGCGGCGATCTCCAGGGCCCGCTTGGCCTGTTCCTGACCCTTGACGTCCCTCAGATCGGCGACACGCTCGCCCTCCTTCAGGGGGCCGGGTCGGGGGGGCGACAGGATCTGGGTGCCCCGGAAATGATTGACCACTGAAACCAGGCTGGGGGCCGCCAGTATGGCCGTCTCTCCGGCCCAGGCTGCCTCCGGGCCAGCCTCCTCCGGACAGATCAGGCCCAGACCCATGGCCCCGGCGGCCACAGCCGCGGGCAGGGCCCCGGCCACGGGAATGATGCGGCCATCCAGGGACAGTTCCCCCACCGCCACCCAGTCGGCAAGGGCATCGGCGGGCAGGACCCCCATGGCCGCCATGACCGCCAGGGCTATGGGCAGATCATAGTGGCTGCCTTCCTTGGGCAGGTCGGCGGGGGCAAGATTGGCGATGATCCGGCGGCCGGGCATGGACAGGCCGAGGCCGGAAAAGGCCGCCCGGACCCGCTCGCGGCTCTCGGTGACGGCCTTGTCCCCCAAGCCGACCAGGATGAACTTTTGTTCCCCGGTGGTGAGCTGGACCTCGACATCCACCCGCCGGGCCTCGACCCCTTGAAAGGCCACAGTGA
>CAIYZB010000216.1 GCA_903930545.1 uncultured Alphaproteobacteria bacterium | reverse complement strand
TGGCCTCGAGCCAGGTGCGGGCCTCGGTCCGGAAGGCGTCGAGCTCGGTGCTGCCGAAATCAGCCATGGGTATTCCTCCTGGTGGCGGTCATTGGCCCCAAGGGTCCATGCCAGCCTTATTCCAGCAGTTGAGAACCGCTGGCCTGACCTGTCAATCGGCCTTGGTCTGTGTCGCTTTCGTCCTTGAGCTCGACACCTGTGGCCCCACGCCGCTCCGCCTCCCGCATCAGCCAGGCGAGGCGACGGGCAGCTTGCGCTGCAGATAGTCCACCGGCGTGAATGTTGGAGATGCAGTTGCGTTCAGCATCGCTCCGGCCAATGGCGGGATCGCGGGTCAGATAGATGCCCAGACTGTCCGGGGTAGACAGGCCGGGACGTTCGCCGATCAGGACAGCGACATATCGCGCCTTGAGGGCCGCGCCGATCTCGTCTCCCAGGGCCACACGGGCCTGGGTGGCGATGATGATCGGGCCCGGGGCGAAGTCGGCCAGCTCATCAAGGATTGCGGCGATGACAGGCGGGCCCTGGAGCCTGGCCGCCCGGGCTGACAGGCCATCGGCCAGGACAATGACCAGGTCGCAGGGGGTATCCGCTTCAAGACTGGCCGCACTGGCCGGGGAGAGCTGACGGCCGAGATCCGGGCGGGTGAGATAGGTGGTGCGATCCTGGGCGGCACTCGCCACGACCTGGACCGGCAGGCCGATGTCACCGATCAGGGCCGCGACATCCAGAGGTTCATGGACGGCATCCCGGGCCCGGGCGTGGTCCAGGGCAAAGGCGAGGCTGGCGCGGGTCGGAAGGCCTGGACCTGCCCGCCCCAGAGCGATCCGGGCGGGGGTCGCGGAGGCCAGGGCTGCCCAGGGATCGGGGGCGGGAGGTCTGGCCATCAGCCCATCAGCCTGTGCTGCGCGACCCGGGGCAGGAGGGCCCAGTCAGGCCCCGTCACGGCCATTTTCTGCAGCCAGGCCTCGAACTCCGGGGCCCGGCTCAGGCCGAAGAGCTCACGGACATAGAGGGCGTCGTGGAAGGAGGTGGACTGGTAGGACAGCATGACATCATCGCCCCCTGGCACCCCCATGATGAAGGTGACCCCTGCGGCCGCCAGCAGGGTCAGAAGCCCGTCCAGATCGTCCTGATCGGCCTCGGCATGGTTGGTGTAGCAAATGTCCACTCCATGGGGGCAGCCCAGCAGCTTGCCGCAGAAGTGGTCCTCCAGACCCGCCCGGGTGATCTGTTTGCCGTCGAACAAATATTCCGGCCCGATGAAGCCCACCACCGAATTGACCAGCAGGGGATCAAAGGCCCGGGCCACACCATAGGCGCGGGCTTCCAGGGTCTGCTGGTCGACCCCGTGATGGGCATTGGCCGACAGGGCCGAACCCTGGCCGGTCTCGAAATACATCAGGTTCTGGCCGATTGTGCCGCGCTTCAGGGCCAGACCCGCCTCGTGCGCCTCCTTCAATATGCCCAGATTGATGCCGAAGCCGGCATTGGCCGCCTCGGTCCCGGCGATGGACTGGAAGACCAGATCCACGGGCACGTCCCGCTCCATCAGCTTCAGGGTCGAGGTCACATGGCCCAGGACGCAGGACTGGGTAGGGATCTCGAAGCGCTGGATCAGGTCGTCCACCAGCCGGTGGATATCGGTGAGTTGGCCCAGATTATCCGTTGACGGATTGATGCCGATGGTGGCGTCGCCAGCTCCGTACATCAGACCGTCCAGAATGGAGGCGGAGATGCCTGCCAGATCATCCGTCGGGTGGTTGGGCTGAAGCCTCACCGCCAGGGTGCCGGCCAGGCCAATGGTGTTGCGGAACCGGGTCGTGACCCGGCATCTGGACGAGACAAGGATCAGGTCCTGGAGCTTCATGATCTTGGAGACCGCCGCTGCCATTTCGGGGGTGATGCCGGGGGCCAGGGCGGCCAGGACGTCTGCGGTGGTGGTCTCGGCCAGCAGGAACTCGCGGAACTCACCGACGGTCAGGCTGGAGATCGGGGCAAAGGCGGTCGCCTGATGGCTGTCGAGGATCAGGCGGGTGACCTCGTCGGCCTCATAGGGGATCAGGGGCTGGGCGAGGAAGGTCTTCAGGGGCAGGTCTGCCAGCGCCATGCGGGCGGCAACAGATTCCTCGGCGGAACGGGCGGCGATCCCGGCCAGCTGGTCCCCCGAGCGCAGGGGCGTGGCCTTGGCCATCAGATCGACAAGATCCCGAAAGGCCCAGACGGTGGTGCCTATGGTCTGGCGAAAGCTCATGGGTGATCCCCTGTTCGACGCAAGAATGACGGGGCTTTTCGCGTCCTGCCAGAGTGGGAACGGGATGGCCCCCAATTATCCGGCGACTTGCGCAGAAACCGGGTTGTTGCGGTTCGGTTTCGGGTGTTGGATCGCCCATCAACGCCGCGTGAGGGGCGATGGCGGACAGTTCCGATTAGTGGGCGTCCAGACCGTTGTCCCGAACATGAGAGCGTAAAAGATTAGGGAATCCGGTTTTGCAGCGCACCAGTATCGCGGGGCCCGACTATTTTCATAAGGTCGTAGATTGTCAGTGGGCCTGCCCAGCTCACACCCCCGTACCTGAATATATCCGACTGATCGCCGATGGCCGGTATTCCGACGCCTATATGGTCAACTGGAAGTCCAATGTCTTTCCGGGGATACTGGGGCGGACCTGTGACCGCCCCTGCGAGCCGGCCTGCCGCCGTGGCCGGGTCGAGGACGAGCCCGTCGCCATCTGCCGGCTGAAGCGGGTTGCGGCTGACAACAAGGACGACATCACCGCCCGCCTTCCAGAGGTGGCCCCGCGCAATGGCAAGAAGGTGGCCCTGGTCGGCGCCGGACCCTCGGCCCTCACCGTGGCCCGCGACCTCGCCCCCCTCGGCTATCACGTCGTCTGCTACGACGCCGATGCCAAGGGCGGCGGCATGATCCGCAGCCAGATCCCCCGCTTCCGCCTGCCGGAAGAGGTGATCGACGAGGAGGTGGGATACATCACCAGCCTCGGGATCGAGATGCGCCTTGGCCAGCGGATCGACAGCCTCAAGGCCCTGCTGGACGAGGACTTTGATGCGGTCTTTGTCGGCACGGGTGCGCCCCGCGGCCGCGACCTGGACCTTCCCGGACGCCAGGAAGCCGCTGCCAATATCCATATCGGCATCGACTGGCTGTCCAATGTCTCCTTCGGCCACATCACCGCCGTCGGCCGCCGGGTCATTGTCCTGGGCGGCGGCAATACCGCCATGGACTGCTGCCGCACCTCGCGCCGTCTGGGCGGGGCCGATGTGAAGGTCATCGTCCGCTCCGGCTTCGACGAGATGAAGGCCTCGCCCTGGGAAAAGGAAGACGCCATCCACGAGGATATTCCGATCCTCAACTTCCTGGTTCCCAAGGCCTTTACCCATGAGAATGGCAAGCTCACCGGGGTGACCTTTGAGAAGGTCGAGGCCCAATATGACGACAAGGGCCGCCGTCGCCTGGTGGCCTCCGGCGAGCCGGATCAGCACTTCGAGTGCGACGATGTCCTGGTGGCCGTGGGGCAGGAAAATGCCTTCCCCTGGATCGAGCGGGACCTGGGTCTCGACTTCGACGAATGGGACATGCCCAAGGTCGATCCCGTCTCCTTCCAGTCCACACGCCCTGGCGTCTTCTTCGGTGGTGATGCGGCCTTCGGGCCCAAGAACATCATCTGGGCCGTGGCCCAAGGCCATGAAGCGGCGATCTCCATGGATCGTTTTTGTCAGGGCGGGGACGTCTCTGATCGTCCCGAGCCCGGCGTCACCCTGGTCTCCCAGAAGATGGGGATCCATGAGTGGAGCTATGACAACGACATCTCCAACGACCATCGCTTCCGCGTACCCATGCGCGAAAAGGAAGCGGCCCTGAAGGATATCCGGGTCGAGGTGGAGATGGGCTTTGACCAGGCGCTCGGCTTCAAGGAGGCTCAGCGCTGTCTGAACTGTGACGTCCAGACGGTCTTTGCCGAGCCCCTTTGTATCGAGTGCGATGCCTGCGTCGACATCTGCCCGGTGGACTGCATCACCTTCACTGACAATGGTGAGGAAGAGGATCTGAGGGCGCGCCTGAAGGCCCCGGCCCTCAATGCCGATCAGGCCCTCTATGTCTCGGCCGAGCTCAAGACCAGCCGGGTCATGGTCAAGGACGAGGATGTCTGCCTGCACTGTGGTCTCTGCGCCGAGCGCTGCCCGACGGGTGCCTGGGACATGCAGAGATTCACCCTGGAAATGACCCATGCTGGAGGGACCGGCGCATGCGGTCGCTAGAGAGCACCAACGACTTCGTCGTCAAGTTTGCCAACGTCAACGGCTCCGGCTCGGCCAGTGCCAATTCGATGTTTGCCAAGTCCATCCTGCGGATGGGCGTGCCGGTGGCGGCGCGCAATATCTTCCCCTCCAACATCCAGGGCCTGCCCACCTGGTATGAGGTGCGGATCACCGGAGACGGCCACCTGGGTCGCCGGGGCGGGGTGGATCTCATGGTTGCCATGAACCCCCAGACCTGGGACCGCGATCTCGCCGAGATCGAGCCCGGCGGATACCTCTTCTACGATTCCACCAAGGCCATGCCGCCCACCAAGTTCCGGGAGGACATCACGGTGGTCGGGGTTCCCCTGACCCGGATGTGCAACGAGGCCTATTCGGTTCCTCGCGAACGCCAGCTGTTCAAGAACATCATCTATGTCGGGGCCCTGGCCGCCCTGCTGAACATCGAGCTGGCCGTCATCGAGACCCTCCTGGCCGAGCAGTTTGCGGGCAAGGACCGGGTGATCAAGGCCAATGTCGAGGCCCTCCACATGGGGGCCAATTATGTGACGACCAACCTCGAGCCCTTGGGCCTGAGGGTGGAGCGGGCCGACAAGGTGGGCGACCGGATCTATGTCGAGGGCAATCAGGCCGCCGCCCTGGGTGCTGTCTATGGCGGGGCTACGGTCTGTGCCTGGTATCCAATCACGCCTTCCACCTCCGTAGCGGAGGCTTTCACCTCCTATTGCGAGGAATTCCGCACCGATCCGGAAACCGGCAAGGCCCGCTATGCCATTGTCCAGGCCGAGGACGAGATCGCCTCCATCGGCATGGTGGTGGGGGCCGGCTGGAACGGAGCGCGGGCCTTTACCTGCACCTCGGGGCCGGGGATTTCCCTGATGCAGGAATTTGTCGGCCTGTCCTATTTCGCCGAGATCCCGGCGGTCATCTTCGACGTCCAGCGGGGCGGGCCCTCCACCGGCATGCCCACCCGCACCCAGCAGTCCGACCTGCTGTCTGCGGCCTATGCCTCCCATGGCGACACCAAGCACGTCATGCTCCTGCCCATGGATCCGGGGGAATGCTTTGAGATGGGGGCCCTGGCCTTCGATCTCTCCGACCGGCTCCAGACGACCATCTTCGTCATGCTCGACCTCGATATCGGCATGAACGAGTGGCTGACCAAGCCCTTCAGCTGGGACGACAGCCGCAGTCTCGATCGCGGCAAGGTCATGAGCTTCGAGGATCTGGAATCAGGTCGCGAGTTTGGCCGTTACCTCGAGGTGGATGGCGACGGGATCCCCTATCGCACCTATCCCGGGGTCCATCCGACCCGGGGCGGCTATTTCACCCGGGGCACCTCGCGCAATCCCTATGCCCGCTATTCGGAAGAAGGCTCGGTCTATGTGGACAATGTGCAGCGCCTGCTGCGCAAGTTCGAGACCGCCAAGTCCCTGGTCCCGGCCCCCATCCGCCACGATGCCAAGGCCGCGACCCGCACCGGGGTCATCTATTACGGCTCAACCACGCCGGCCATGGACGAGGCCCTCCAGAGCCTGGCGGCGCAGGGGCTCAATCTCAATGCCATGCGGGTCAGGGGATTTCCCTTCGCCCAGGAGGTCATGGACTTCATCGCCGAGCATGACCGGGTCTTCGTGGTCGAACAGAACCGCGATGCCCAGCTCCGCACCCTGATCATGACCGAGGGCGACATTGATCCGGCCAAGCTGATCGCCGTGCTGCACTATGACGGCACGCCGATCACCGCGCGGTTCATCGTCAGTGCAATCAGTGGCCTGTTGCAAGCCGGCGTCCGGGAGGCCGCAGAATGACCTATATCCTCAAGCCCCAGCTGCATCACCCGAACCTCAAGACCAATGACCTGGGCAAGACCCGCCGGGATTATGAGGGCTCGGTCTCCACCCTCTGCGCCGGCTGTGGCCATGACTCGATCTCGGCGGCCATCATCCAGGCGGCCTTCGAGCTGTCCCTGCCGCCGCACCGTGTAGCCAAGCTGTCGGGCATCGGCTGTTCGTCAAAGACGCCGGACTATTTCCTCGGCAATTCCCACGGCTTCAACACCGTCCATGGTCGCATGCCCTCGGTGCTCACCGGCGCCAATCTGGCCAATCGCGACCTGATCTATCTGGGGGTGTCCGGGGACGGAGATTCCGCTTCCATCGGCTTTGGCCAGTTCGCCCATGCCGTCCGGCGCGGGGTCAATATGACCTATATTGTCGAGAACAACGGGGTCTATGGCCTGACCAAGGGCCAGTTCTCAGCCACTTCCGACAAGGGGTCGAAGTCCAAGAAGGGCGTCGTCAACCACGATTCCGCCATCGACCTGGTGAGTGTCGCCCTGCAACTGGGGGCGACCTTCGTTGCGCGCTCCTTCTCCGGCGACAAGGACCAGCTGGTGCCCCTGATCAAGGCGGCGCTAAGCCACAAGGGCTCCGCCTTCATCGACTGCATCAGCCCCTGCATCCAGTTCAACAACCACGCCGGCTCCACCAAGAGCTTCGACTATGTGCGCGAGCACAATGAGGCGGTGAACCGGCTGGACTATGTGGTGGGTCGCGACCCCATCGAGGTGGACTACGAGCCCGGCACCAATACCCTGGTGACCCAGCATGACGGCTCGGTGCTCAACCTGCACAAGCTGGCCGCTCACTATGATCCCACCGACCGGATCGCTGCCATGACCTATCTGCAGCAACGTCAGGCGGCAGGTGAGGTGGTGACGGGGCTTCTCTATGTGGACCCGACGGCCGAGGACCTGCACGAGAACCTGGAGACCACCTCCACCCCGCTGAATAGTCTGGGGACGGCCGATCTGGTTCCCGGGTCGGCGGCCCTGGCCCGGATCAATGCAGGACTTCGCTAGAACCCGATCGAAGCCCATCGTCGCCGCAAGGCGGCGGATGGAGCCGGAGGCCCGGCGTGCCCAGATCCTGGATGAGGCCGTCCGGGTCATCCTGACCGGCGGCCTGAGTGCCCTCAATATCGAGCAGCTCGGCCGCGGTCTGGGGATCAGCAAGTCCCTGATCTATAATTATTTCCCCAATCGGGAAGACCTGATCGCCGCCATTCTCCAGCACGAGGTCGACGACCTGCGGCACCGCGGGATGGCCGAGGCCCTGCAGGTCGACAGCTTCGAGGGTCTGATCCGGGCCACGACCCGGGTCTATCTGGAACAGGTCCGCGACGGGGGTGGCATCACCGAGGCCCTGATGGCGGACCCGCAGGTGGCCGCCCAGATGGAAACCGACGCCCGCCGGGAGCGGGCCAAGACCATCCGCTATTTCGTCGGTCAGGTCCGGGAGACCTATGGACTGGCACCGGAAACGGCGACCCAGGCGGTCGACCTGCTGCTTGCCCTCACCGGTCAGGCGGGACGGCAGATGGCCGACGGACAGATCAGTCTCCAGGGGGCGGAAGACCTCTGCACCACCCTGATCCTTGGGGGCCTGGAGGCCCTTGCCCGGCGCTGATCAGAGCTTCAGGACGTGCTTGGAGATGATGTTCCGTTGCACCTCGTCCGTGCCGCCGGCAATGCTGGCCGAGCGGGCCTCGAAATAGCGCAGGGTCTCCACCTGGGCCCAGTCTGGACCCACAGCCTTCACCTCGGTCCCGGGATGGATGATCTCCGGCAGCCAGGGGATGGCATAGTCTCCGGCGATCTCCACGAAGAACTCGGTGACCCGCTGGACGATCTCTGTGCCCTTCAGCTTGAGCAGTGAGGACTGGGCACCGGGAGCATCGCCTGCGGCCACCTCCCACAGGGTGCGCATCTCCGTCATTTCCAGGGCCTTGAGCTCGATCTCAGCCAAGGCCAGGCGACCGGCAAAGCCCGGGTCTCGCATCAGGGTGCTGTCGCCATAGGGGATTTCTGAGGCGGCCTGGCGGATCTGGCCCAGCATTCGGAGCGACATCGAGACAAAGGCCTGTCCGGTGCGCTCATGGGTCAGCAGACCCTTGGCATAGGTCCAGCCCTGACCCTCCTCGCCGATGCGGTTGGCCACGGGAACCTCGACCGCGTCAAAGGTCACCCGGTTGAACCGGTGCTGGCCGTCCAGGGAGATGATGGGGATGACATTGACCCCCGGGCTCCTCATGTCGATGAGCAGGAAGGTGATCCCGACCTGGGGTTTGACCTCGGTCTGGGTGCGGGTCAGGCAGAACATCCAGTCTGCATGGTGCGCTCCGCTGGTCCAGATCTTGCCGCCATCCACCACATAGACATCGCCCCTGCGTTCAGCCCGGGTGCGCAGGGAGGCCAGGTCCGACCCGGCCTCGGGCTCGGAATAGCCCTGACACCAGATGGTACGGTCGGCGATGATGTCGGGCAGGAAGCGGGCTTGCTGGTCCTCTGTGCCGTAGGCAAAGAGGATAGGCGCCAGCATCCCCATGCCCATGCCCCCCAGTTGAGGCGGCAGGTTCCGGGCGGTGGTTTCCCGTTCCCAGATGAATTTCTGGGCCGGGGTCCAGTCGGGTCCGCCGAATCGCACGGGCCAGCGGAAGGCGGCCCAGCTTCTCTCCAACAGGGCCGCACGCCATCGGGCCTTGTCGGCGGCCGTCTCACGATAGGGGCTTTTGGCCGGGAAAAGCCCGTCCAGAAAGGCCCGGACCTCGGTCTGGAAGTCGGTTTCGACATCGGTGAAATCGAGGTCCATGGACAAGCCTCCCTATTATTGTACGTTTCATACAATAAGACTGAGGGGCGGGGGTCAACTCGTCCTGGCCAGGAGGAGACCATCATGCAGGCTGGATCTGATTTTGCCGCTTCCCGACAGGGTGATCACCTGGCAGGGCCCATCCGCCATCCGGGCAATACCTCGCGGGATGCCAAGGGCTCGATCCACGACGATGCCACCGCCCAGAAGCTGGGATTTCGCGGCGGCACCGTGGCGGGCAATATCCACTTCGAACAGTTTCCGCCGCTGATGGAAGAGCTGTTCGGCCGCGAATGGTTCGAGACTGGCTGTCTGTCCCTCTATTTCCTGACCCCCACCACAGACGGCGAGCCGGTCCAGGCCTTTGCGGGCCAGCCCACACCCCGTCCTGAGGGCGGACTGCGCGCCGAGGTCTGGATGGAGGATGGTCAGGGCCAGAAGGTCTGCGAGGGCACCGCCTCTGTGGGTCCGCCGGATATGGACTCCGCCCTTCGCCGCCGCCTGACCAATGTGCGTCCCGCCGAGGATCTGCGAATCCTCAAGGCCTGCAAGGTGGGCGACACCTGCACGGACGTGCCGTCCCGCCTGGCCGGGGCTCGCAATGAGGGACGCCGGGCGGTGATCACCGAGCCGCGCCCGGAATATGCCGACCCCGCCGTCTGGGGTGAGCTCGTCGCCGCTCCAGCCCTTGCCATCGATGCCCTGCGCGCCGTCGAAGGGCCTCTCTTTCCCACCGATGGTGAGTTTGTCGGCATGTTCGGGGCCATTGAGATGCAGGCCCTGGGCGGACCCGTCTTTGTCGAGCACGACTATATGGTTGATGGGCAGATCCTGGCCCTTTCGGAATCGCCCAAGACCGAGGTGACCTGGTTTGAGGCGACCCTGAAGGAAACCGACGGCAGGCCGGTGGCGCGAATGATCATGCTGTCACGCCTGCTGAAGGGCTCATCGCCTCACTGGCGCTGACAATAGTCGACGCCGGGGCGGTCGCAGGCCATTAAGGGCGGGACGGCAAGCCTCGGAGACCCGATGACCATGACCGGCTTTCGACTGGATGGCGGCAACCAGAGCCTGGTCTTTGTGACGCCCCCCACCGGTGCCCCGCGCCTGGGCTATTGGGGCCCGGATCTGGGCGAGCTTGATCTGGTGGATCAGGTGATGGCCCTTCTGCCTCGCGCCCTGCCGGGGGGCATGCTGGACCAGGGCGAGGCCCTGTCCTGGCTGCCGGAACCTGGTCAGGGCTTTACCGGCTATCCCGGTCTGGCTGGCCACCGCAATGGCCAGACCCTGATCAGCCAGCTGGCCCTGGTCTCGGCCGAGGCCGGGCGTGTCGTGCTGCAGGATGACCTGGCGGCTATCCGATTAGAGATCGTTCTGGCGGTTGATCCCGCGACCGGGGTGCTGTCCAGCCGAACCCGCCTGACCAATCTGGATCCTGTCCCCCTGACCCTGGACTGGCTGGCGGCGGGGGCCTTTGAGTCTCCCCATGCCCAGATGCTGATGTTCGATGGGCGCTGGACCCGGGAATTCATTCCCGTCCGCCAGACCCTGACGACGGGCCTGCTGATGAAGGAGAACCGCACCGGCCACACCTCCCATCACGCCCCGCCTTTCATGGTGGCGGGGGAGCCGGGCTTCGGCGAACAGATGGGGGAGGTCTATGGACTGCACCTGGCCTGGAGTGGCGATCACCGGATGTTCGCCGAGCGCCTGAGGGATGGCCGCATCCAGATCCAGGCCGGAGAACTGCTCCATCCCGGCGAGGTGATCCTGGCCCGGGGCGAAACCTATGACAGCCCCACCCTCTATCTTGCCCGCTCTGAGACCGGTCTGAACGGCCTGAGCGACCGTCTGCACCCCTTTGTCCGCGACCAGATCATGGCCGGCCGGCTGCGTGGCTCTCCCCGGCCGGTGAACTACAATACCTGGGAAGCCGTCTATTTCGGCCATGACCCGGCAACCCTGATGGGGCTCGCCGACCTGGCTGCAGAGGTCGGGGCCGAGCGCTATGTTCTGGACGATGGCTGGTTCCGGGGCCGGCCCAATGACCGCTCTGGCCTGGGCGACTGGAGCGTGGATGCCACCAAGTATCCCCAAGGCCTCAAACCCCTGATCGACCATGTCCGGTCTCTCGGCATGGCCTTTGGCCTCTGGGTGGAACCTGAGATGGCCAATGCAGACTCCGACCTCCTGCGGGCCCATCCTGACTGGATCCTGGGGATCCCCGGTCGGATTCAGCCCCTTGGCCGGGGGCAATATGTTCTCGACCTCACCCGGCCCGAGGTCTTCGACAATATCCGCGGTCAGATCGAGGCTCTGCTGAGCGAGTACGAGATCAGCTATCTGAAATGGGACATGAACCGGGACCTGACCCATGCCCTGTCGGCGGGACGTTCGGCCGCCCACAGCCAGACCCTGGCGGTCTATCGCCTGATGGATGGCCTGAAGGCGCGCTATCCCAATCTGGAGATCGAAAGCTGTTCCTCAGGGGGCGGACGGGCGGACTACGAGATCCTGAAGCGGACGGACCGCATCTGGGTCTCTGACTGCAATGACCCTGTGGAACGCCAGGCCATCCAGCGCAGCTTCTCCATCTTCTTCCCGCCAGAGGTCATGGGGTCCCATATCGGTCCGGCGGCGGCCCACACCACGGCGCGGACGGCGAGCCTGGCCATGCGGGGTCTGACGGCCCTGTTCGGCCATATGGGCATGGAGGCGGACCTTCGGGCCTTTACACCTGAGGAGCGCCAGCAGCTGTCGGCTCTGATCGCCCTGCACAAGGTCCACCGGGACCTGTTGCATGGCGGGCGACTGGCCCGCCTGATCCACCCAGATCCCAGCTGCCTGGCCTTCATGGTCAGCAATAACACTGGAGCCCTGGTATCCGCGGCCCAGGTCGAGACCCCTGCGACCTCGGTCCTGGCACACCTGCGGGTGCCAGGTCTGGCACCCGATGCCCAGTACGACGTCCGGATGATCTCCAAGGCTCCGCGTTCGGCCCGCTGGATACCGCCCCTGCTCAAGGGTCAGGCCCTGAGGCTGAGCGGCGCGGCTCTGGGCGCGGCCGGCCTGCCCCTGCCGGTCCTGAGGGCTGGAGAGGCCGTAGTCTTTGAACTGACCCGGGTGATCCCATGAACCGGGATCAGGCCTTGGCAGGCTTTGCGACCCACTGGTCGGGAACCCCCCGCGTCTTTCGCGCTCCCGGACGGATCAATGTGATTGGTGAGCATACGGACTATTGCGGGGGTCTGGTCATGCCTGCCGCCATTGATCGCTGGTGCTGGGTGGCGGCAGCAGCCAACGGCACGGGGCGGCTCAGGCTGGCAGCCCATGATCTGGGACAGACGGTGGATCTGGATCTGGAGTCTTTAAGCCCCCGCGGCGACTGGAGTGACTATGTGGCCGGGGTGGCCAAGGTTCTTCTGGAAGAAGGCATCGAGGTCCCCGGGGCCGACCTGTGGATTTCCAGCGAGGTGCCCATTGGCGCCGGGGTCAGTTCCTCGGCGGCCCTCGAGGTGGCCAGTCTGCAGGCCCTGCTGGCCCTGGCCGGGCAGACCGCCGATCCGATGCAGACCGCGCTCTGGGCCCAGGCGGCAGAGAACCGGTTCGTCGGCATGCCCTGCGGGATCATGGACCAGTTCGCCTCGGCCAATGGTCTTCAGGGCTCGGCCCTGATCCTGGATTGCCGCAGTCTGGAGATGACCCCCGCCGCCTTGCCGGAGGACGCGGTGTTTCTGCTGGTCAATTCCATGGCCCCCCATGTCCTGGCCGATGGCGAATACCGTGCCCGGCGGGCGGACTGCGAGGCAGCCGTCGAGACCCTGGGCGTGGACAGTCTGAGGAATGTGGTCGATCTGGACGCCGCCCTGTCCCGCCTCCAGGGCGGCCCGGCCCTGAGGTGTCTCCATGTGGTCAGCGAGAATGCCCGGGTCCTTGCGGCGGCCGAGGCCATGGCGGCCGGGGATCTCGTCACCCTGGGAGATCTGATGACCCAGTCCCATGCCTCCCTGAGGGACAATATGGAAGTTTCCGTTCCTCTGGTGGATCAGCTGGCGGAGATCGCCCGGCAGACCCCGGGGGTCTTCGGTGCCCGAATGATGGGGGGCGGCTTTGGTGGCTCGGTCATTGCCCTGGTGGATCGCGCCCGGGCGGCAGAGGCTCAGGCCGCCATCGTCGAAGACTATGGCAAGGTCCTGGGCCGGGTGCCGGATGCCTTTGTCTGTCGTGCTGTGGCCGGGGCCGGTGAGGTGATCGCATGACCCCGCATCGCCGTCAGAACCTGCTCACGGGTGACTGGGTCCTGGTCTCCCCCCAGAGGGCCAGCCGGCCATGGCAGGGCGCGGCGGAGGCTGTGACTGCCCCGGCCGGCGTCGCCCATGATCCCACCTGCTATCTCTGCGCAGGGGTGAACCGGGTCGGTGGTGTCCGCAATCCGGACTACACAGGGGTCTATGTCTTCGACAATGACTTCCCGGCCCTGCTGACTGAGCCTGGACCCGGACTGTCCCCCGATCCCCTGCTTGTGGCGGAGCCCCAGACCGGGATCTGCCGGGTCATCTGCTATTCCCCAGATCACAGCCGCACCCTGGCCCGGATGGAGACGGCCCAGATCCTCGAGGTGGTTCAGACCTGGACGGATCAGTTCAAGGATCTCGCGGCCCGTTCCGATATCACCGCGGTGACCATCTTCGAAAACCGCGGCGAGATGATGGGGGCGTCAAATCCTCATCCCCACGGCCAGATCTGGGCCACCTCCTCAGTGCCCAACGAACTGGAGCGGGAAGTCGGGACCCAGGCCGAGTGGCTGGCGCGTCACGGCCAACCCCTGCTCATGGCCTATCTGGCCCGGGAACTGGAGGCCGGGGAGCGGATCGTCCACGCCAATGACCACTTCGTGGCCCTGGTGCCCTGGTGGGCGGCCTGGCC
>CAIYZB010000215.1 GCA_903930545.1 uncultured Alphaproteobacteria bacterium | reverse complement strand
CCCCTGCCTGAGAAGTTCAAGGAGGCTGGCTCAATGCTGTTCTCCAAGCTGCTCATCGAGGAGGCCGGTGTGGCCGTATCTCCCGGTGTGGCCTTTGGCGAGTATGGCGAGGGCTATGTCCGCATCGGCCTGGTGGAAAACGAGCACCGGATCCGTCAGGCTGCCCGCAACGTCAAAAAATTCCTGGCCAATGCCGACGAGATCCTGGCCCGGGCTCACAACTCCACGGGAAGCCAGAAATGACCAGAACCTGGCGCATCGGGGTGGCAGGCCTGGGCACGGTCGGTGCTGGCCTGCTGTCCTTCCTGGCCGAAAAGGACGGCTTTGCACCCCAGGGCGGCAAGGCCGTCGTCACGGGGGTGTCTGCACGTTCGCGATCCCGGCCGCGGCCCTTCGACATCTCGGGCCTGCCCTGGTTTGACGATCCCGTGGCGCTGGCGGCATCGCCGGACATCGACATCTTTGTCGAACTGGTTGGCGGCTCCGATGGTCCGGCCAAGGCCGCCGTCGAGGCCGCGCTGAAAGCCGGCAAGCCCGTCATCACGGCCAACAAGGCTCTGATTGCCGTGCACGGTGCCGCCCTGGCGGGCCTGGCCGAAGCCCAGGGCGTGCCCTTGCTCTTTGAAGCCGCTGTCATGGGCGGAACGCCTGCCGTGAAGGTGGTGCGGGAATCCCTGGTGGGGGAAGAGATCCACTCGGTCGCCGGCATTCTCAACGGCACCTGCAACTACATCCTCAGCGCCATGGAAAGCAGCGGTCGTTCCTTCGAGGAGGTCCTGGCCGAGGCCCAGCGTCTTGGCTATGCGGAGTCTGACCCGACCATGGACGTGGGCGGCTTTGATGCAGCCCACAAGATCTCGATCCTGGCGGCCCTTGCCTTTGGCTGTGCGCCCAGTTTTGCGGCCGCCGAGATCGAGGGTATCGATCAGGTGGCCTTGCTGGACATCCAGATGGCCAAGGATCTGGGATACAGGATCAAGCTTATTGCTTCGGCCGAACGCTCTGACGCCGGCGTTCTGGTCCGTGTGCATCCGACCCTGGTGGCCCTGAACCATCCCCTGGCCCAGACCGGGGGCGTTCTGAACGCCATGTTCATCGAGGGCAGCCGGATCGGCCGCATCTTCATTCAGGGACCGGGTGCCGGGGCAGGGCCGACGGCCGCTGCTGTGGCGGCCGATATTGCCGATGTCATGACCGGTGCCCAGAGGCCCGTGTTCCAGCGGCCCGCCCTTGAGCTGAAACCCTTTACCCCTGTCGATCCCGCTCGCAGCACCAGCCGCGCCTATCTGCGCTTCCTGGTGAAGGACGAGCCCGGTGTCATCGCGGCTGTGTCCGAAACCCTGGCCGAGGCAGGGGTCTCCATCGAGAGCTTCCTGCAGAAACCGGTGGATGGCTCGGATGGGGTACCGATCGTATTGACAACGCATGCTGTGGCGGAATCCGTGCTAACAGCGGCCATTGATCGCATCGCAGATCTGTCTTCGGTGCTGGATAGACCCAGGCTGATGCGCATCGCGCGCAGCTGAGACAAGCAGGACCCTGACGCACGAGGCGCGGGGACGGCAGGAGAGACTTGATGAGTTCGGAAATTCTGGATCGTGGTCTGGTGCTGGACGCGGTCCGGGTTACGGAGATCGCTGCTATTGCCGCCTGGAAACTGGTGGGCCGCGGCGACGAAAAGGAAGCCGATCAGGCCGCCGTCGACGCCATGCGCACGGCCCTGAATGATCTGGATATCGACGGCGAGATCGTCATCGGCGAGGGCGAGCGCGACGAAGCGCCCATGCTCTATATCGGCGAGAAGGTTGGTCGCGGGACCGGCCCGAAGGTGGACATCGCCCTCGACCCCCTCGAGGGCACGACCCTGACGGCAAAGGCCATGGCCAATGCCCTGGCGGTGATGGCCTGGGCCCCCAAGGGCACCCTGCTCAATGCCCCTGACACCTATATGGACAAGATTGCCTGCGGACCGGGCTTTCCGGCCGGCATCATCGATCTGGACAAGAGCCCGGCGGACAATATCCGCGCCCTGGCCGGTGCCCGTGGTGTCGAGCCCAACGATATCACGGTCTGCGTCCTGGACCGTCCGCGCCATGCGGAGATCATCGCCAGCTGCCGTTCGGTCGGGGCGCGGGTCTATCTGATCACCGACGGTGACGTGGCCGGCGTGATCAACACCGCTGATCCCGCCACGGGGATCGACCTCTATGTCGGTCAGGGCGGCGCGCCTGAAGGCGTTCTGGCCTGCGCAGCCCTGAAGTGCGTGGGCGGCCAGTTCCAGGGCCGTCTGGTCTTCCGCAATGCCGATGAAAAGGCCCGGGCTGCCCGGGTCGGGATCACGGATTTTGACCGTAAATATGACCTGCACGAGATGGTGCGGGCCGATGCCATCTTTGCCGCCACGGGCGTGACCAAGGGGGCCCTGCTGGATGGGGTCTCCTACAAGGACGGCTTCGTCCACACCCATACCCTGGTGATGAACTCTGCCACCCGAACCGTTCGGGAAGTCCGGATGAAGCGGCCCGTCTGATGACGACGGGCGCGGAAGCCCCTGCCTATCTCGGGGTCTCACGCTCTCTCAGCGGCCGCATATGGCGTGCGCGGCCGGCTGAGGAGGATACGGTTCGCCGTCTCCAGATGTCCCAGGGCCTGTCCGAGCCCCTGGCCCGGGCCATTGCGGCGCGGGGCATAGGGGCCGAGGCCGGCGACGCCTATCTCAATCCAACCCTCAAGGCCCTGTTTCCGGATCCGTCCAGCTTCATGGACATGGACCAGGCGGCCTCCATCCTGATCGATGCCTTGGTCAAGGATCGCCCCATCACGGTCTTTGCAGACTATGACGTGGACGGGGCCTCCAGTGCCGCCCAGCTGGTGCGCTGGTTCAGGGCCATGGGCAAGACCCTGCCCATCTATGTCCCGGATCGCGTCACAGAGGGCTATGGGCCCTCTCCAGCCGCCTTCAGACGGATCAGAGACAGCGGCTGCGAACTGGTGGTCACGGTGGACTGCGGGGCCGCTGCAACGGAAGCCATTGCCTTTGCCGCAACCATCGGCCTGGAAGTGGTGGTCATCGACCACCATATGATGCGCGAGGGCGAGGTGCCGGTGGCCTCGGCCCTGGTGAATCCCAATCGGCCTGGCTGTGGCTCGGGGCAGGGGATGCTGGCCGCGGCCGGGGTCACTTTCGTGCTTTTGGCCGCCCTCAATCGCGAGGCCCGTCAGAGGGGGCTGTTCGCCTCAAGTCCAGAGCCCGACATCCGCCAATGGCTGGATCTCGCGGCCATGGGGGCCATCTGCGATGTCACACCCCTGGTGCGTTTCAATCGCGCCCTGACGGCCCAGGGGCTCAAGGTGATGTCGAGCTGGAGGAACCCGGGCCTGAAGGCCCTTCTGGAGGTCGCAAAGGCCTCTGGTCCGGCCACCACCTTCCATGCGGGCTTCATTCTGGGCCCGCGGATCAATGCGGGCGGGCGCATTGGCCGGGCCGACCTTGGCGCGCGCCTGCTGTCCACCGATGATCCCGTCGAGGCCGCTGAACTGGCCGCCGAGCTGGATGCCCTCAATGCTTCCCGCAAGGACGTGGAGCGGGAGATCCTGGATCAGGCGGTGGAGATGGTCGAACGTCAGTCCAATCAGGCCAATGATCCGGTCCTGCTGGTGGCCTCGGAAGGCTGGCATCCGGGGGTGATCGGCATCGTGGCGGCCCGTTTGAGGGAACGTTATCGCAAGCCGACCCTCGTGATCGGCATCGACCGGGCTGCGGATGTCGGCAAGGGCTCTGGTCGCTCCCAGCCGGGGGTCAATCTGGGGCGCGGGGTTCAGGCCGCCTATGAGGCCGGGCTTCTGATCGCGGGCGGGGGCCATGCCATGGCCGCGGGCCTCACGGTCAAGCCGGATACCATCCCCGAACTTCGTGCCTTTCTGTGCGAGGCCCTGGCCGAGGAGACCGAGGAGGCTGCAGCCCAGGATGCCCTGGAGATCGATGCCCTGATCACCACGCGCGGGGCCGACCGGGCCCTCTATGAGAGCTTCCAGCGCATGGCCCCCTTTGGTCCGGCCAATCCCGAGCCGAGCTTTGCCGCAGCCGATGTGCAAGTCGAACGCCCTCAGGTGCTGAGGGGTGGTCATATCCGGGTGACTCTGAGCGATCGATCGGGCGGAAAGCTCAAGGCCGTCGCCTGGCGGGCCGAGGACAGCGAAATGGGCCGCCGGCTGATGAATGATGGGGCAAATCTGCATGTTGCGGGCAAGCTGAAACCCGACGACTGGCAGGGCCGCAATGCCGTCGAACTGGAAATTGAGGACGTAGCAGACCCCCGGCGCGCAGAAGGTGGCTAGAGGCGCTTGCGCCTCCCCCGGAACGCGGATATAGACCCGCCTCTCGCGACTGCGGTCCCTTCGTCTATCGGTTAGGACGCCAGGTTTTCAACCTGGAGAGAGGGGTTCGACTCCCCTAGGGACTGCCACCGCGAGCCTCCCCCATGATCATGTATCGGGTCGCTTCAGCGGTGGCTAAACCCTGTCTTGGGTCCGCGTGCCCTGGAAAAGAGCATCCGGCCGACAAAAAAACCCAATTTGGGGCCCCCGAAGCCCAAAACGCCCATTGACGGCTCTCCTGTTACGAGAACACTGTTTTGACAGGTTAATTCCGAAGTGCTCGGTTTTTGCCAGGCCAGAGGGGCAGATGGCTGGTTTTGATTACGAGGGGGCCGACCCGCACGACGAGGCTGTGCGGATCAGCGGACGGGTAAAGTGGTTTGACGCCGGCAAGGGCTATGGCTTCATCGTGCCCGATGACCCAGGCCAGACGGGTCTCAAGGACGTGCTCCTGCACGTGACCTCCCTGCGCAATGCAGGCCACGAGTCTGCACCTGAAGGGGCCATTATCGTCTGCGACGTGATTCGCCGATCCAAGGGCTGGCAGGTCTCCGAGGTGGTGGACCTGGATGAAACCTCTGCCGCCCCGATGGAGCGCCGACGTGACCCGGCCCCCGGCGGCTATGGGCGCGACCGCGACAGCTACGACCGGGGCCGCGACAATCGCGGCTATCAGAGCCGGCCGGAGCGCCCCGCAAGGCCCGTCCAGGCCGGTGGGCCTCTGGAGAGGGCCCGGGTCAAATGGTTCAACAGGGCCAAGGGGTACGGCTTTGTGGTTCGCGACGGCGAGAACGGCGACATCTTCGTGCACATCGAGACCCTGCGGCGCTCCGGCCTGGAGGACCTCCAGCCCGGTGAAGATGTGATGGTCCGGTTCGCAGACGGTCCGAAAGGCCTTGTGGTAGCCGAGATTGAGTCTGTAGGGCTGGGATAGGTTTTCCCGCTCGCGGAGTATCAGATGCAGTTTCCGGACTTCAGACCTCTCGCCCTCGTGGCGATGCTGGCGCTTGGGGCCTGCGCTGACCAGCCCCCGATGGCGGCCAAGGCGGCCATTCCGGTTTCGGTCGTGGCCGCCCCTCGACCCATGCCCACAGCACCCAGGGGTTTCGAGCCTCTCCAGGTGGTGACCCCCAAGGGCAGTTTCGACTTTGCCGTGGAACTGGCTGAGACCGATGCCAAGAGAGAGCGGGGCCTGATGTTCCGCCAGAGCCTGGCTCCGGACAGGGGCATGCTGTTCGATTTTCAGGTGCCCCGGATGGTGGCCTTCTGGATGAAAAACACCCTGATCCCTCTGGACATCATCTACATCGCCCAGGACGGGACGGTGATTTCGATCGCCCGCAATGCGACCCCGAAGTCCCTTGTGCCCCTGCCGTCCGGCGGGGCTGCCCTTGGGGTTCTTGAGCTGGCGGGCGGGCGGGCTGAAGAGATAGGGCTTCTCCCAGGGGACAAGATCCGCCACCGGATCTTTGGAAATGACTGAGGTCGAGGACGGGTTGGAACAGATCCCGGAACCGCCGGAGGGCTTTCAGAGATCGGGCAGTCGCGGGGAGTTTTCGTCCCGTAACGGACCCTATTTCCATCGGGTCCAGGATGAGGGGGCTGCCCAGTGCTTCTTCGCCCTGCCGCGTCACGCCAATGGTCTGGGGCTGGTCCATGGCGGTATGTTGACCGCTTTCCTGGACGGGCTTCTGGCCTCGGCCGTGTTTCGCAAGACCCAGAAGGTGGCTGTGACCATCCATCTGTCGGTAGATTTCCTCCACATGGCCAGGATGGGGGACTGGGTCATGGGCGAGGCCCATGTCACTCGTGCCACCAATGATGTCGCCTTCGTAGAGGGCCGGGCCTATGTCGGCGGCCGGGACGTCGTCCGTGCCTCAGGCATCTTCAAGCTGATGCACCGCAAGGCGGATTAGCCCAGGGCGATCTTGGCGATCAGGCTCGCCCCGATGATGGCCCCGCCGCCGATGAGGGTAAGGCGGATCGCCTCACCCCACTTGTCCCAGAACTTGGCCCGGGCCCTCATTTCCTGCCGCTGACGACGTTTGGACTTG
The DNA here is from genome assembly GCA_903930545.1 of uncultured Alphaproteobacteria bacterium. GTDB lineage: Bacteria > Pseudomonadota > Alphaproteobacteria > Caulobacterales > Caulobacteraceae > Phenylobacterium. The sequence continues at coordinate 3,481 of CAIYZB010000215.1, read as the reverse complement.
GGCTTGATGATGCTTTGGATAGGCATGGGAAGAGCGTCTGACGTTTTGGGGAAAAGGTCGAGTCCTGTCGCGTGGCAATTGTCCGCTTGCGGCCAGGGGCGGAACGTCTTAGGTCGCAACCTCTTCCGTCGAGTTTCGGGGCGTAGCGCAGCCTGGTAGCGCATCTGCTTTGGGAGCAGAGGGTCGCAAGTTCGAATCTTGCCGCCCCGACCATCGCCGGAGACCTAGAAGAGAAGGATCTGTGCATGCTTGCGCGCATCTACCGTCCGGCCAAGAACGCCATGCAGTCTGGCAAGGCCAAGACAAAAGACTGGCTGCTGGAGTTTGAACCGGCGTCCGCCAGACGATCCGATGACCTCATGGGCTGGACCCAGACCACCGATATGGATGGCCAGGTCCGCCTGTCCTTCGACACCCAGGTCGACGCCGTGGCCTATGCCGAAAAGCACGGGATCGCTTTCCAGATTTCGGAACCCAAGGCTCCGAAGCGTATCCTCAAGACCTATGCCGACAACTTTGCCTATGGCCGCAAACAGCCCTGGACCCACTGAGTTTTCATCAGCGCCCATAGCTCAACCGGATAGAGCATCCGCCTTCTAAGCGGACGGTTGCAGGTTCGAGTCCTGCTGGGCGCGCCAGGATCGGCGTTCAGGCCCTGGCGCGGTTGAAGGCATCCAGGCCCGCGCGCAGGTCCTCAATCAGGTCTTCCGGGCTTTCCAGGCCGATATGCAGGCGCATGACTGGGCCATCATAGGTCTGAAGCAGGCTGCGGTTCGGCAGCTGGTGGTCGCAGGAAATGGCCAGGCTCTCAAAACCGCCCCAGGAAAAACCCAGTCCAAACAGCTTAAGCTCGTCCAGCAGGGCATTTACGGCGGCTTCCGGGGCCGGGGTCAGGATGAAGCCGAACAGGCCGCAGGCACCACTATAGTCCCGTGCCCAGAGGTCATGGTCCGGACAGCCAGGCAGGGCCGGGTGGAGGACCTGAAGGACCTCTGGCTGCTGGCTGAGCCACTCGGCGATCTGAAGGCCAGACTGACCCTGACGGGTCATGCGGACCTCCAGGGTCCTCAAGCCCCGCAGCATCGTATAGGCGTCCTCAGGCGCGCAGGCCCAGCCGAGGTTGAGGATACCGTCCTCTAGCAACTGGCCGATGACCGGATCGGAGGCTGCCGCAGAGCCCATGAAGACGTCGGAATGACCGCCGACATATTTGGTCAGGGCCTGAACACTGATGTCTATGCCGTGGGCGAGAGGCTTGTAGATCAGTCCGGCACCCCAGGTATTGTCCGCCAGGGTGAGTATACCGCGGGCCCGGGCCAGGGCCGCAATGGCTGCGAGGTCCTGCATCTCGAAGGTCAGTGACCCCGGGCTTTCCAGGACAATCAGGCGAGTCGCAGGACTTGCCATGTCCAGCAGGGCTTCAGGTGACAGGCGTGGGTCGAAATAGCGGGTTGCGACCCCATAGCGGCCGAGGACTTCGTCACAGAAGCGCCGGGTCGGCTTGTAGATATTGTCCACCACCAGGATTTCATCCCCGGCCTTGAGAACGGCCAGCATGGCCCCGGTGAGGGCAGCGACGCCTGATGGGTAGAGGCTGATCGAACAGGCACCCTCCAGGGCGCAGAGGCCTTCTTTCAGGGCGTTATGGGCCACCAGACCGCCGCGGCCATAGGTGACATAGGCCGTATCGTCATAAAGAGCTGCGGCATTGGGCAGGAGGACCGTGGAGCCCTTCTGGATCATCGGGCTCACGGTTGTCACCGGAGCGGGACCATGGCTGTGGGCCGGGGCCCCGGCACGGATCAGGCGAGTTGTTTCGTCCATGGTCGGGTCCAGATCAGTCCGCAGGGCCTGTGACAACAGGGGTGTCGGCCAGGCTGCCCCATTCGCTCCATGAACCGTCATAGACCGGCACCCCGGCATAGCCCAGGCGGGTGAGGGCGAGGGCCAGGACACTGGCCGTAACACCTGAGCCGCAGGTGGTGATCACGGGGCGGAACAGGTCCACGCCGGCTTCCTCGAAGGCCAGAGTCAACTCGTCTGCGGTGCGCAGGGTTTTTTCCGGCGTGACGACTGCCGACCAGACGAGATTGCGTGCGCCGGGCATATGGCCGCCCCTGAGGCCCGCTCGGGGTTCGGGAACCTCGCCAGTGAACCGCCCAGGAGGGCGGGCATCAATCAACTGGGTGTGGCCATCGGTGAGGGCCTCGCGGACCTCTGCAACATTGCGCACGAGATCAGGGTCGAAACCTGGCGTGACCATTGTGGCGACAGGGGCGTCCGGGCCAGTCGCAGTTTCGCGACCCTCGGCTTTCCACTTCACGAGCCCGCCATCAAGGACGAAGACCCGCTCGAAGCCCATGACCTTCAGGGTCCACCAGACCCGGGGCGCGGAAAACAGCCCCTGAGCGTCATAGACAATTTGGGTGGCTTCCCGACGCAGACCCAGTTGTCCAGCGGCAGTCGCGAAGGCCTGGGGCGAGAGCAGCATGTGGGGCAGGCCCGAGGTCTGATCTGACAGGGCATCGATGTCGAAGAAGACTGACCGGGGTATGTGGCCACCCTCGAATTCGGCGCGGCCGGGACGGTTGTCGCCCGGCATGTACCAGGTGGCATCGATGACCTGGAAATCCGGATCACCGAGGCGGGCGGCAAGCCAGTCGGTGGAAACCATGGGATCGGTCATTTCAGAGCCAGGGCGGGGGCGGCAGGCCGAGATTGGCCAGAAAGTCAGGATTGTAGATCTTGGACTGATATCTCGAGCCCTGATCACACAGGATGGTCACGATGGTGTGGCCCGGCCCCAGTTGCCGCGCCAGACGGATGGCTCCAGCCACATTGATGCCAGTTGATCCCCCCATGACCAGGCCCTCATGGGTCACCAGATCATAGATGATCTCCAGCATCTCGCGGTCGTCGATCTGGAAGGCGTGATCTACGGAAAGTCCCTCCAGATTGGCGGTGATCCGGCCCTGGCCAATGCCCTCGCTGATGGAACTGCCTTCGGACTTCAGCTCTCCTGTCTTGAAATAGCTGAAGAGGGCGGCCCCCATGGGGTCGGCCAGGCCGATAGCTACCCCCGGATGAACGGCCCTCAGGCCCTCTGCAACCCCGGCCAGGGTGCCGCCGGAGCCCACGGCGCAGATGAAGCCATCCACCTTTCCCTCGGTCTGGTGCCAGATCTCAGGGGCTGTGGTCTCCACGTGGGCCTGACGGTTTGCGACATTGTCGAACTGGTTCGCCCAGATGGCCCCGGCGGGTTCGGCCTCGTTCAGCTCTGCGGCCAGGCGGCCCGAATAGCGGACATAGTTGTCGGGGTTGGAATAGGGCAGGGCATCCACCTCCACCAGCTCGGCCCCGAGCAGGCGGATGGCGTCCTTCTTTTCCTGGCTCTGGGTGCGGGGGATGACGATGGTGGTCCGATAGCCCAGGGCCTGGGCGACCATGGCAAGGCCGATCCCGGTATTGCCCGCAGTGCCCT